>DASYRW010000098.1:0-3286 GCA_036003985.1 Thermoplasmatota archaeon | reverse complement strand
GGTCGGCCGCGGCCATCCGGCTCGCGGTCATGGTGCCGTGGCCGTGGTCGTCGAGGATCGGCGTGTCGCGGCAGGCGTTCTGCGTGGGGACGGCGGGCGGCCACGGCGGCAGCGGGTCGGGCAGCGGCGGCACGCCCACCAGGGGTTGTGGGCAGCGCGCGCCGCCGGGGCCGAAACTGATGGCGCCCACGATGCGCGTCCCGGGGATCCAGTACAGCTTGCCGCGCTCCACCGTGTCCCACACGGCCTGGTCGCGGATGCGCGCCTCCTCGTAGCTCGGCGCGTCGAGGCTCAGGTTGAGCGCGGGCGCATCGGCGGGGAAGCCCGGGAGCCAGCGGCTCGGGTGCACGAGGGCGAGCGGGCCCGTGTCGCGGAAGGTGCGGTGGTAGGGATTGATGCCCGTGTCGACGTGCGCGATCACGACGAGCGGGCCCGGATCCGGCAGCGGCGGCGGCGCGGGCGCGGTCGGTGGGGGCGCCACGGACGGCGCGCTCGCGTTTGACGACGCGTTGCCCTCGGGCGGCGCGCGCTGCGGAGGCCGGAAGTCGTCGAGCGGCGCCGGCTCCGGCTCGTCGTCCGCCGGGGCGAGGGGCTCCTGTGGTGGTGCGCCGAGGCAACCAGACAGCGCAGCCACGACGACCAGCGCGGCCACCGAGGCCGGGGCGAAGAGGGCCTGCACGTGCGCCGATGCGCGTACGCCAGCCTTAGGCATTGCGGTCGGATTGATCGTTAAGGCAACCCCGGGGCTGCTGTCCCATCCGTACGTGACTGGACTCCAATCATCGCGGCGCATGCGTTCTGACGGTTATGAAGCGGCCGCTCCGAATACAAGCTCCAGCGAAGGATCAAATGCACCTTGCGCGATGGGAGCCAGCCAGGGAGGCGAGCCCGGCGTTGCCCCGGGCTAGGGAGGCTCATCGTCGCGCGGCCACGCTGCGCGCCCAGGGATCCCACGCTCCCCGGCGGAGGGAGTCCCATGGTGCTCGACACGCGCGCAGGCGGCTGGATCGCGATCGTTGCGTTGCTCCTCGCCGGAGCGCTTCTCGCGGGCCCCGGGGCGTTGGCCGTGCACGACAACGGCTTGTTCGAGCTCGACGGCAACGTCGCCGACGCGCCGGGCGGCGGCACGGACTGGGACGCCCTCTTCGACGCCAGCGGGAATCCCACGGGCGTGAGCGTCATCGCGTCCGCCTTCGTCGACGACACCCTCCTCCCGGGCTCCACCGCGGACTCCACCACCCACAAGACCGACAACAAGGACACCCTCGAGATCTCGGGCGGCGGCTGGAACTGCAACCAGGACAACAACGTCGCGGACAAGGTGGACATCCTGAACGCGTACTCCGCCGTGTTCAAGGACGCGGGCGGCAACCTGATCCTCTACTTCGGCGTCGAGCGCGACAGCAACCAGGGCGACGCCGCCATGGGCGCGTGGTTCTTCCAGAACGACGTCGGCTGTGTGTCGCCGGGCCCGGCGGTGCCGTTCTCGGGCTCCCACGCCTTCGGGGACCTCCTCGTCATCAGCGACTTCTCCAACGGCGGCACCATCAGCAACATCAGCGTGTACCGCTGGAACACCTCCGCGCCCAACAACCTGGAGCTCGTCTTCAGCGGCGCGGACTGTGGCCCCCCCGCCGCGCCCAGCCACGTCGATGTCTGCGGCAAGGTCAACACCGGCAACGTCCAGACGCCGTGGTCGCCGTCGGACAGCCCTGGCACCGCCCTCGAGCCCCGCACCTTCCTCGAGGCCGGCGTGAACCTCACCAAGATCTTTGGCCTCAATGACTTGCCGTGCTTCAGCAGCTTCCTCGCCGAGACGCGCACCTCCACGTCCCTCACCAGCAGCCTCCACGACTTCGCCGCGGGCGACTTCAGGGTGTGCGACGCGCACATCAACATCACCCCGGCCTTCGCGATCAACGACGTGGGCACCACCCACACCCTCACCATCACCGTCACCAAGTCCGAGGCCGGGCCCTTCGTGCCCGCCGTCGGCGTCACGGTCTTCGCCAACATCACCAGCGGTCCCGGCAACTTCGAGGGCGACGGCACCGAGACGACGTGCGTGACCAACAGCACCGGCCAGTGCGACGTCGTCATCACGAGCGACATCTCCGGCACCACGGTGGTGACCGCGGAGGTCAACGTCCAGATCGGCAACGACGTGCTCCATCGCTCCACCAACGGCATGGACGGCAACTCTGGTCCTGCTCAGAAGCAATGGAACCCCGTCAACCCCGGCGTCACGACCACGGCTGACCCCACGGGCGGGGACGTCGTGCCCGGTACCGGCGTGCGCGACACGGCCACCGTCACCGGCGCGGCGGGCCTGCCCGACCCAACCGGGACCGTCACGTTCTTCCTGTGCCAGCCCTCCGAGGTCACGGACGCTGGCTGCCCCGCGCCCAACGGCAGCCAGGTGGGCGGCGCCGTTGCGCTGACGGCCGGCACGGCCACGTCGGACTACTCCTTCAACACGGCCACCATCGGCACGTACTGCTGGCGGGCCGAGTACAGCGGCGATGGCACCTACCTGCCCGGAAGCCACACGAACAACAGCACGGAGTGCTTCACCATCGCGCAGCAGCCCTCCGACACCACCACGACCCCCTCCTCCGCGTCGATCTCGCTGGGCGAAACGGTCGCCGACAGCGTGACCGTGACTGGAGGCATCGGCACGCCGACGGGGACCGTGGACTTCTACATCTGCAGCCCGAGCGAGCTCACCGGCGGCGTGTGCAGCGCTGGCGGCACGTTCGTCAGCACCGAGACCCTCGTGGGCGGCGCGGCGACGAGCGACGACTACACGCCCGACGTGGCCGGCACATGGTGCTGGCGCGGCGTGTACAGCGGCGACACGGCCTACTTGGGCAGCACCGACGCGACCGAGGGCGAGTGCTTCACGGTGCTCGCGCCCGACGTGAGCGTCGTCAAGACTGCTGCGGATGACGTGATCAGTGCGGGGGAGGACGCGGTCTTCACCATCACCGTCACCAACAGTGGTGCTGGTGACGCGTTCGACGTCGTCATCACCGACCAATTGCCAGGCGACATCGCGTGGGTCGAAGACCCCGACACCCTCTGCACGATCAGTGCGACGCAGTTCCTGGAGTGCGACGTGGGCACCCTCGCAGCTGGAGCGAGCTTCAGCGTGACGGTGCGTGGCACCACGGATGCTCCCGACTGCGGGGTGTTGGAGAACACTGCGACGGTGGATGCGAGCAACGACGAGCCTGTGAGCAGCAGTGCGACGATCACGGTGCAGTGTCCTGACTTGGTGATCGTG
>DASYRW010000097.1:0-5685 GCA_036003985.1 Thermoplasmatota archaeon | reverse complement strand
GGCGTCGCGGTCGCGGTGCTCGGCGGGCTCGCGGCGATCCTGCTCACGAGCCCCGACCCGAGCGCGCCCGAGGCCGCCGCTCTGCTGCCGTGGCTGACGCTCGCCGCCGCGCCGCTCCCGCTGGCCTGGGCCGAGGCGCGGCGCGGCTCGCCGACGTGGGCCCTCACGAACCTGCGCGTCGTGCAGCGCACGGGACTCTGGAAGCAGCACGAGGACAGCTGGCGCTGGCCGCGGCTCAACCACGCGATCCTGCAGCCGCGCGGCCCGGCGGCGCTCGACTTGGGCGACCTGGTCGTCGCGGGTGAGGGCGTCGAGGTGCGCCTCGCGGGCGTGCGGCCGCTCCACAAGCTGCGCGACGACATCGAGCTGCTGCTGCACACCGCGCCCGTCGCGCCGTACCTCGGCGACCAGCGCGACGCGGCCGACAAGGTCGCGCGCCTCCTCAGGCCTGGGGACCGGAGGTAGCATGCTGCCGGTGGTGATCGCGCCGCTGCCGTGGGGGGTCAACGAGGCGATCCACCGAGGCCTAGCTGCCTCCTTGCCCTGCGAGCGCTTCGCCTTCGCGCGCGCGCCCGCGAGCTTCGACGATGCCGTCGCGGCCGTGGAGGAGGCGCGGCGCGCGGCCGGCGAGCGGGCGGTGGTGGTGGGGCACTCGATGGCCGGGCTCGTCGCGCTCGCGCACGCGCTGCACCACCCGCAGGGCGTCGCAGGCCTCGTGCTCATCGGCGCGCCCGCGGGGCCGACGTACGTGAAGGACGGGCTCTGGCAGCCTGGTCACCCGAAGCACGCGGCGTACATGGATGCGGTGCGCGCCGACCGCGCCTCGCGCGACATGCGGGCTTACGTGCGCGCGCTCATGCGCCTCAGCTTCCACGACGCCGAGCGCTTCGCGCCACTCGAGGCCGACCTTGCCCACGCGCGCGCGGACCGCGAGCGCATGGAGGCGTTCTTCCGCGACGAGCTGCCGAAGCTCGACCTCCGCGAGCGGCTGCGCGAGGTCGCCGCGCCGGCGCTGGTGGTCGCGGGCCGCGAGGACCCGCTGTGCACGCTCCGCGAGAGCGAAGCGCTGGCGCGAGCGCTGCCGCGCGGCGAGGTGGTGGTGCTCGAAGCGTGCGGGCACTTCCCGTGGTACGAGCGGCCGGAGGCCTTCCGCCGGGCCCTCGAACCCTTCCTCGGCGCGATCAAAGCTTGAGCCGCCGCCGCCACCAGGGCAACTCGATGCGCGTCTCGCCTGGCCAGTAGATCTCCCAGTCAGGGTGGTCGCGCGCGACCCGGTCTGACCACGCTTCCAGAGCGCGGGACTCTGCCAGCCATTGCTCCTTGCTTTTCGTGGCCGTGGCCATGCGATCGTTCCCCCATCAGCTTCAAGCTGTCGATGGAACCCAGAGCCTTGATGTACGCGATTCTGAGCCTCCTCCCGAGGCGGGCCAGTCGGAGTTGCGCGTACGCGGCGCCGATGACCGACCGGCAAAGAGGAACCCGGGCTGCGCAGGCACCCGATCGAGGGCCACCGATGCAAGGCCTGTGAGCGCAAGCGTCACGAACGCCGTGAAGAGCTGCAGCATTCGCTGCTTGTGCAAGTCCAACTCCTTCGCGGCGTAGTCCCACGTGAGCCGCATCCGCTCGAGGCCGAGCAGCGTGTCGCGGTCGGGTTCCACCCCGCCCCGCACGCGGCGGACGCAGATGAAGCTCCCTGCGAGGGTGGACCGAAACCGCCGAAACTACGCCGCGCGCGCACCGCGCCCAAACCCTTATGCACCGCGCCCCGCTTGCGCCCGCGGCGAGGCCATGCCGCGCAAGTCCCGCAAGGCCGACTTCATGCAGGTGCCCATCCGGCAGGTGGACATCACCCGCGACAGCAGCGTCGCGCAGATGGTGGACGCCTTCAAGCAGACCAGCTTCCAGGCGCGCCAGCTCGGCATGGCCGCGCAAGTGTGGGAGAACGCGCTGCAGGACAAGGACCGGCCCACGATCATCCTCGGGCTGGCTGGGTCCCTCATGGCCGGCGGCCTGCGCAGCGTGATCCGCGACGTGATCGCGCACCACATGGTCGACGTCGTCGTCACGGTCGGCAGCCAACCCTACCAGGACCTCTACGCGGCGCGCGGCTACAACTTCTGGCGCTCGTCGCCCGACGTGGACGACCTGGAGCTGCGCTCGCACTTCCTCGACAGGCTCTACGACACCGTCGTGGACGAGGAGAAGTTCCGCGAGACCGACGACGCGCTGGGCCAGCTCTTCGCCAAGCTCGAGCCGCGCGGCTACACGAGCCGCGAGATCTACGCCTTCCTTGGCCAGCAGTTCGACGACCCGAGCTCGTGGGTCGTGACCGCGGCGCGGGAGGAGATGCCCCTGTTCTGCCCGGCCATCAACGACAGCAGCCTCGGCATTGGATTGGTCCAAAACTACGTCCGCAACAAGAAGGCCGGCAAGCCCTTCCCCACCATCGACCCGATCCGCGACGCCTACGAGCTGGCGCAGATCAAGATGCGCTCGAAGAAGACCATGGTGCTCTACATCGCCGGCGGCATCAGCAAGAACTACATCCAGCAGACCGAGGTCATCAGCGAAGTCCTGGGCACCGAGGCCGGGGGGCACCAGTACGCGGTGCAGCTCACGACCGACAGCGACTACTGGGGCGGGCTCTCGGGCTGCACGTTCAAGGAAGCGCAGAGCTGGGGCAAGATCGCTGCGGATGCGGCGATGGCCCAGGCCCATGTCGATGTGACCATCGGCTTCCCGCTGCTCGCAGCGGCCGTGTACCAGAAGCGCGCGCTGTGGCAGGACCGCAAGCGGCTGCGCTTCCACTACGACGACAGCGAGCTGAAGCGCATCGAGCAGGTGGCCGCGAGCGCGACGAAGAAGCGTCGCTGACATGGCCAAGCAGCCGCCGCTCACCGCGGAGCAGCGCGCCATGCTCGATGCTCTTGGCCCGTTCATCAACGTCAGCGCCGCGGCCGCGAGCTTGCTGATGACCCTGGTGGGCCTGCTGTTCTTCGTTCCGCTCTGGCTGGCCGAGGGCCGCGCGTGGACCGGCGGCAGCGTGCAAGGGCTTTGGTTGCTCGCGCCGGCGATGCTCGTGCTGCTGTTCGCGTCGAGCCGCGTGGGCATCCGGCGCCAGCTGAGGCCGCTCGCCCTCGTCGCGGCGGCGGTGGGCGCGTACGTCGGCGGCGCGCCACGGGTGCGGGGCCGGCTGCGGCGCGGGTGGGGCGCGACGATGGAGTTCGAGCACGAGCTCGGGCTGGTGCGCGTCGTGGCGGCGCGCGGGCAGGGCACGCGGCCCGACCTCTACCTCGTGGTGGGCGAGCGCGAGTACCGATTCCGCGAGCGCCGCGCGCCCTTGCCTGAGGTGCCCGAGGCGCTGCGCACGGTGGGCCTCACGCCTTGAGCCGCGCCGCGAGCCGCTCGGCGAACCACGCGCCGTTCGTCCAGAACCGCTTCGGGAACAGCAGCTCGACCTCCGTCACGCCCGGGTACCCGAGCAGCGCCCGCTGCGCCTCCTCCGCGGCCGCGGCGCTCGGGAGGTGCAGGTACAGCTCGACGAGCCCCCGCGCATCGTTCGCGCCGCCTGCGTGGACGTGGCCGGCGTGGTGGTCCATCAGCGGGAAGCGCTCCTGGAAGGAGGCCGCCGCGGCGACGGGATCGATCCCCGGCGCGAGCAGCACGATGAACTTCGCGACCGTCGCCCCGCCGTACCGCGTGAAGTCGAGGGACGGCACGTGCCACACCGCGCGGCCGGCGACTAGCGCGTCGTAGCGCCGCGCGAAGGTCTTGCTGCTGATGCCGACCTCGCCCGCGAGCTGCTGCAGCGTGGCCTCGGGCGAGCGCCGCAGCGCGTCCAGCATGCGCCAGTCGAGGGGCGAGGGCTCGATGGTCGGCTGCGGCTGCCTCGGCGCGAAGGGCCGCGTGACCTCGGTGACCCCCGGGAGCCGCGCGAGGAGCCGGAGCTGGCGCTCCAGGGCTTCCGGGTTCTCGACGACGCGGCCGAGCCCGGCCCACGGGCCGACGTACTCCTGCACGCCGACGATGCCCTCGACGTCCCGGAGCGCGTCCAGCACGGCCTGCTTCTGCCGCGGGTCGTCCACGCGGAGGCCACCGCTCGCGAGGTGCGCGCCGAAGAGCGCGGGGTTGGGCCAGATCGCATGGCCGGCGAGGAAGCCCGCCTCCTCCCACGCGCGCACGCGCGCGCGGACCGTGCTGGGATCGCCGCCGAGCCGCCGCGCGATCTCGCCGGCCGAGAGCCGCGGGTCCAGCCCGCCCCAGACCAGGACCTTGTCGCGCGCCATCTCGCGCAGGATGGCCATGTCGAGCTCATCCACGCGGCCCAGAGCGCGCCGGAGCCCAAGAAGCTGGTGTCCGTTCGCGCTTGCGGCGCGCGCGCGATCGGACAACCCCGGCCGCGTGGCTTCGGGCGCCGCGCGCGGCCACCCCGCCAGGATGGTATGCTCTGCGAGCCTGGAAGGCCCGGTGCGATCATGACGAAGACCATCGCGGTCGTCGGTGCAACGGGGAACGTGGGCGGACGCGTCGCGGCGAAGCTCGCGGCGAAGGGTTTCAAGGTCCGGGGCATCACGCGACACGGCGCGACGCAGGGCGGCGCTCCCGTGAAGGCCGACCTCACCAAGCCCGCCGAGGCGCGCCGCGCGCTGGAGGGCTGCCAGGCGATGTACCTGACCCTGGCGCTCGACACCGACGATCCCCTCGGCCACCAGCGGGCCGTGGTCGAGAACGCCCTCGACGCGGCGCAGCGGGCCGGCGTGCGGCACATCGTCGCGCACACGCTCGTGCAGGCCGACCGGGGCAACACCGGGTCGAAGGTGATCGACGAGAAGCACGCCGTCGAGGGGCTCATCGAGGAGGCGGGCGTGCCCTTCACGGTGCTCCGGCCCGGCTGGTTCCTGCAGATGCTGCACCCGCTGAAGCCAGCCTTCGAGCAGGGCGCGCTGCCGCTGCCGCTGCCGCCGGGCGTGCCGTTCGCGGTCGTCAGCGCCGAGGACGTCGCGACCGCCGCCTGCGCGTTCTTCGAGCTCGGTCCCCAGGACCGCGGCTTCGACGTGCACGTCAGCGCGACCGGCGAGGACCTCGCGCGCGCGATCGGCGAGGCGCGCGGCGCGCCGGTGCGGTTCGTGCCCATGGCCGGGCAGGCGCGCCAATGGGCCGAGCCGATCCCCGTCAGCCCGGCCTTCAAGGAGCTCATCGCCGGGATGTTCGACTACGCGGCCCAAGGCGCGATGCAAGGCAAGCCCGGCGAGGTGCAGCGCATCCTCCCGGGATTCCGCTACACGACCGTCGACGAGTTCGCGCGGACCGAGCTCTATCCGCGGGCGCGCTGAAGCGGGAGGTTCAAGGCGCTCGCCGCGACTGACGGGGCCATGCTCCGCCGCGCGCTCCGCGCATCGCAGGCGCCCGCGGCGGGGCTCTTGGCGATGCTCGCTGGCATCGCGCTCGGGGCGCTGCTGCCCGATCAACTGCGCTGGCTCGCGGACGGCACGCGCGCGGCGCTCGGCCTGTTCGTGCTCGCCGCGCCCTTCGTCATCTTCCTGACGCTGGCGCCGGCGCTGCTGGGCCTCTTGCGCGCGCGCGCCGCGGGGCGGCTGGTGGGCGCGGTGGTGGCGGCGTTCCTGGCAGGAGCCGCGCTCGCGGGCCTGCTCGCGGCGCTGCTGGTGGCGCCCGCGCTGCAGCTGC
>DASYRW010000096.1:0-3680 GCA_036003985.1 Thermoplasmatota archaeon | reverse complement strand
CGTAGAACCGCTTCGCGGCGTCCAGATCCTGGACGCGCAGGCCCGTGTACTTCCACGCGAACTCCATGCTAGGCCTCCTTGGCGGGCGCGGCCTTCGCGGCACGCTGGTCCTTGAGGTGCAGTTCCAGGTACGGCGCGAGGTTGGCCACGAGCCGGTTCTCGGCCTTCCTCAGATGCTCCTCATACGTCGAGCGCGACACGCCCAGCCCGTCGGCGATGCTCGCCGCGGTGGTGCGGCGCGGGCTCATGTACAAGCCATGCCGGAACGCCTGGACCAGCGCATCGAGCTGCTTCTCCGTGAGGCCGTCGAACATGGCGCCGACGCCGGCGCCGCGCGTGTTGAGGAGCGGGTTGACCGAGAGCTTGCGCTTCGTCAGCAGCTCGACCTCGCGCTCGCCCTCGCGCAGCTGCTTGAACAGGGCCCTGCTCTTGCTCTCGCTGAAGCTGATGACGTGGTACACTTCCCAGCCCTGCTCGAAGCGCGTCGGCGGGATCGCCACGCAGTGCTGCGCGTCGATGGCCTCCAGGACCGTGTCGTGCGGCAAGCCCAAGCACGCGAACACGAACACCCAGTTCGCGTCGTCCACGTCGTAGACCTCCGTCCAGCTCTGCTTCGCGAGCTGCTGGCGCAGCGGCTCCATGGCCGCGCGGGACACGCCGCCGATCTCCAACGCTTCGCGCTTCCAGTCGCACCAGAGGCTCACGCTCGCGGCAGGATGGGCCCTGCTGAACTCGGCCAGCGGGCCCTCGTGCGCGACGCGGAAGCTCAGCTCCTCCGCCGGCATCGCGCGCCCAGCGCTCGCTGGCCCCTTATGCGTTCGCCCGGCGCACGCCGGCCCGCCACGCCGGCGCAAGGCCCGTGCTCGTCGACGACCTGGCAGGGCCATGACTCCCCGCGAACTCCTCCGACGCGTTCCCGCATCGCGGCCGTGGCACCCCGACATGCTGCAGTGGGTGCGGCTCGAAGGCCTCGACGAGCCGCCCCGCGCCCGCCCGCGCGCGAAGCCTTGAAGTGCCCTCGGCCCCTAGCGCGGCCCCATGCAGGCGGCGCAAGTCCGGGACATCCTCGCGGGCAAGCACGAGGGCCAGCCCGTGGCCGTGCGAGGATGGGTCTATCGGCACCGCAGCAGCGGCGGCATCGTCTTCTGCCAAGTGAGGGACAGCACCGGCGTCGTCCAGGTCACGGTCAAGAAAGGCGCGGTGTCCGACGCAGCGTTCGAGGCTGCGAAGGAAGCCAACAACGAGGCGAGCGTCACCCTCCAAGGCACGGCCCACAAGGACCCGCGCGCTCCCGGCGGGTGGGAGATCAAGGCGACCGACTTCACGCTCGTCGGCAAGAGCCCCGACTTCCCCATCACCGAGTACCAATCCACAGAACTGCTGCTGGACAAGCGCCACCTGTGGCTCCGGAGCCGCAAGCTCACCAACATGATGCGCGTCAAGGCGGTCATGCTCCGCGGCTTCCGCGAGTGGTTCGACGCGCACGGCTTCTGGGAGACGACGCCGTCGGTCATCACGACCAACGCGTGCGAGGGCGGCTCGACGCTGTTCGAGTTCGACTACTTCGGGCAGAAGGCGTTCCTCAGCCAGAGCAGCCAGATGTACCTCGAGGCCATGATCTTCAGCCTCGACCAGGTGTGGTGCCTCACGCCCTCGTTCCGCGCGGAGAAGAGCCGCACGACGAAGCACCTCACGGAGTTCTCCCACCTCGAGGCCGAGGAAGCCTGGGTGGACTACAAGGGCAACATGGACATCCAGGAGCAGCTCGTCGCGCACGTCGCCCAGAAGGTGGCGCGCGAGTGCGAGGCCGAGCTCGTCGAGCTGGGCCGCGAGCCCGCCTCCCTGAAGGGCATCCAGCCGCCCTTCAAGCGCATCACCTACGACGACGCCCTCGACCTGCTGCGCAAGAAGGGCTTCGAGATGAAGCACGGCGACGACTTCGGCCAGCCCCACGAGCGCGCGCTCATGGAAGGCGAAGAGAAACCGATGTTCGTGATGCTCTGGCCCGAGGAGATCAAGGCCTTCTACATGGCCCTCGACGACACCGGCAAGCGCGCGCTGTGCGCCGACCTGCTCGCGCCCGAGGGCTACGGCGAGATCATCGGCGGCTCGCAGAGGAGCGAGGACGTCGAGAGCATGAAGCGCCGGCTCGCGCGTGAGCCCGATGTGCAGCTCAGCGCGTACGAGTGGTACTTCGACCTGCGCAAGTACGGCTCGGTCCCGCACTCAGGTTTTGGGCTGGGCACGGAGCGCGTGCTCACGTGGCTCACCAAGGCCGAGCACATCCGCGACGCGACGCCGTTCCCGCGGACGATCAATCGTGCGTATCCTTGAGCGCACCTCCGAGTTCTGATGCGTCAGCACTTCGTCGGGATTTGCGAGCCCTCAGGACAACAGGTCAACGCCACGAAGTCGCCCCGCCTTGTGATTGTGAATCGCGACGCGCGGTTCGCAAGAATCCGAAGCTCGCGGCACGGCTACGTTATGTAACAAGGCTTTATCAGCATGGTCGCGCTTGGCCCGGTCGGGAGGATCCGGAGAGTGGCCCGACGGAGTCCGCTTGAGATTTGGATGTCCATCCTCTCGGCCACCGTCGCGGAGAACGGGGACAGGAACACCGTTCGGACGAGCCGGGTCCAGGCCGCCGCCAACCTCCCCCACGACCGCTTCTGGGAGCATGTCCAGCACCTCGAGCACCGGGGCCTCCTGCGGAAGGAGCCGTTCGAGGTCACGCCGCGGGGCCGCGAGTTTCTCCGCGAGATGCAGCAGCTCGCAGCGACGCTGGAGCGCTTCGGGATCCCCCTTTCCGTGACCACGGGCTTCGACGGAGCCCCGGTCTGGGGCGAGCCGGCAGCCGCCCGGCTTCGCAGCCCGGTGGCTGCGGCGCCGTTGTGAAAACGCTGCAACGTTTCATTATGCATACGCAACGCAATGGTTGCATCCTTACGGTGTCGTTCACAAAACCAGGGGCAAGGCGCGATCCTGGCCTCCGACGTATTGTCTGAACGCACCGTCCATTAGACAATTGAATGGGGGTGCCGATCCTGGTCCGGCTTCGAGGGAGGCTCGCGCCGACCCGACCGATGAGGTTGACCAGGATGCACAGCAGAATCTTGCGGATCTTCAGCACGATGTTGGCGTTGTCGCTGCTCACGACCGGCGTTGTCATCGCCGACAACGTCACGAACAGCGTCGGGACGGGCGCCACGGTCACGATCACGAACCCGAACGGCGCCGTCGGTGTGAGCTACACCCTCGTTGCGGCGAACGGCGACGGCGGGCCGGGCTGCAACGCGGCGGCCACCAAGCCCGTTTCCATCGACATCCTGATCCCCGCCGGCCTGACGGTCACCGCGAGCCCCGACCCGATCGTGACCACGGTCTGCGCCACCTCGCTGCCCGCGACGTTCACCGCCTCGGGCATCGCAGCCAGCCAGCTCGGCCTGTTGTACAACATCGGCACCCTCACCACCGGCGGCAAGGGCGGCACCTTCAACGACTCGCCCAGCGCGTGGAAGCTGACCTTCGCGGACGTCACCGCGCCGAGCTTCACCAGCTTCCCCGCTGGCATCACCGCCGAAGCCACCAGCGCGGCCGGCGCTGTGGTCAGCTACTCGGCCCCCGTCGCCAGCGACGACTGGGATGGCGCGCGGCCCGTGACGTGCTCGAAGGGCTCGGGA
>DASYRW010000095.1:0-6343 GCA_036003985.1 Thermoplasmatota archaeon | reverse complement strand
GCTCACCGACCGGTGCGACCCGTCCGGGATCCCCAGCGCCACCTTCGGCACCCCCAGCCCCATGAAGATCCGGTCCATCAGGTGGGATCGCATCAGCTCGTCCGGCTGCAGCGCGTCCTTCCCGTGGTTCAGCACGTGGATCTTGGCCCCCGGCGGCAGCACGATGTCCTGGTCGGGCGTCGTCGCCTCCAGCTGGCGCAGCAGAGCGAGCTGGTCCTCCTCCGACGCGCCGTTGGGCAGCTCGATCAGCCGGATGGGTGCGCGGCAGCGCTTCGCCACCGCGCGGTTCACGCGGCGCGCGTCCAGCATGTCGTCCACGGTCTGCAGCACGGGATGCACCGCGCTGATGCCCCGCAGGTCGTCCGAGAACAGCCTGTGCAGCGTGAACACGCGCACGCGCGCGTGCGGGATCGCCCTGCGGCCCGCGTCCGTGACCTGCCATGCCCCGACCAAGGCCCCCGTTTCGTCCTGCTCCAGCTCGATGAAGCGCGGGTTCCGCACCTTCACGAAGTCCGGCCCCACCTCCATGACGCAGCGCCCGTAGACCAGGGCGTTCTTCACCCACATGCGCACCTTGTCGGGCATGTGGACGCGGTCGTTCCACGCGTCCACGCGCGCCTGCAGGGCCTTATTGGGTGCGTTCACCCGGAAGCCACGGCCAACCGCCTCGGCGATGAGGTTGAAGGCGCTCCACACCTCCTCGACGTTGAAGTACGCCCACTCGGCCAGCCGCAGGGCGGTGGCGTCGTCCAGCAGCGCCTCGAGGTCGGGGTCACGTCGGCTCGCTGTGGCGAGCCGCTCCGGACGCGCGACGTCGCCGCCGTTGGCGCGGGCGCGGGCGACGGCGAGGCGGAGGCGGGCCGGTTCGGGGGAGCCCATCATGGGTTCTCAGTGCGCCGCGGACCCGCTAGATGTTGTGGCGCGGGTGTTACCCCTCACCTCGGCTCGCTGCGGCTCGCCGCTCGAACGACCGCGACGACGGCGGCCCTACTTGCCCTTGTTCGGGAACCACTTGTCGTACTGCTTGTGGTCCACGACGTCCACGAAGACGACGTCGCGGCCGACGATCGTGTAGAAACAGCGCCACCAGTCCGCGAGGTCCAGGCAATAGAGGTTCCGCGCGTCGTACTTCTTCCTGAAGCGGGCGATGCAGGGGACGACCTCACCGTATTGCCCGTCCGCCCGGACCCTCGCGACGCAGGTCTGGAAGCTCTTCCAGATGGCCTTCCCAGGATCCCTCCCCGCCTTGGCCGCGGCCTCCAGCGCGTCATAGTCCTCCTGGACCTCCGGGTGGATGGTGAGAGTCGTCGGGCGGAAGCCGGCCATGGAGCCTCAAAGACGCTTTCCCGTGGCGACTGCGCGCCGCAGGGACGCGCTCGTGCTGTGCGTCCACTGCACGCCCTTGCTGCCCTCGACAGCGAGGCCCAAATCGAAGAAGAACTCGAGGACAACGTTCAGACGCTGCCGGCTCGTGCTGTGGCCCTTCTTGGCGAGCTGCTCCAGGAGCCAGTTCCGGCTGACCGGGTGATCCACGCCCTCCAGCAGCCCACGGACCTTCTTCGCGGTGCTGAGGTTCACGTCGGGCCGAGCACGGGCCAGCGTCGCCTTCACAAGGGATGGATAGATCTTGCCCCCGTATAGAACTTTCGCCTCACCCGCCTGTCCCCCTGCTCATCTCCCGATCCAAATGCCCCCACAGCTCCTGGGGCACCATGGCGCGCAAGGTCGCTCGCGTCGCCTGCCAGACCTCGGGCGGCTCGGAGCTGCTTCCCGGCCTCGCCTTCAGGAGCTGCAATCTCGGCCCGCCCTCGCCCCGGTCCACCCGGTCCGTGTCCCACAGCGCGAGCGCGATGGCGTCGAAGACGTCCTTGCTGCGCCGGCTCGCGTGCTCGTAGCTCTTCTCGGTGAGCACCACGTTCGCGAACGCCGCCCGCACCTCCTCGGACGCGATCGGCAGCTCGACCGCGCCCCGCTCGACCATGAGGCGCGCCTTCCCGATCAGCTCCTTCACGGAACCGGCCGTGAAACGGTACGTCTTGACCTTCCCGCGGAACAGCTCGTCCAGCACCTCGGCCTGGTGCGCGCCCTCGCCCTCGTCCAGCCGGATCGTGGTTGCCCCGACCCGCTGCGCCACCGCCTTGATGTCGTCGATCACGCGCGTGTAGTGCCGCGGGTTGTGGGGGTCCGGCTCGTAGGTGTGCAGGAACACGAGCCTGGCCGGGTTGACCTTCTCCTGCGTGCCCTGCTCAACCGCCGCGATGACCGCGCGGTCCTGCTTCTTGCCCCAGTCCACGCCCACGTGGTAGCGGTGGTGCCGCTTCGGCTCGAGCTTCGCCAGCTGCTCCAAGCCGAGCAGCTCGTAGCTGTGCGAGCACGCGTTGAGCGCGCGGCGGTCGAAGACGCCGCTGTCCGGCAGCAGCTTGCACTCGAACTCGCGCGCCCGCTCCGAGGCCAGCATCATGCGCCCCATCTCGTCCAGCCACTCCTGCGTGACCTGCGGGTTCTTCCAGGAGGGGCTCTCGAACTTGCGGCCATGGGGCAGCGTGGGGAAGATGCGCACGGCCTCGGCGAAGTGGTCGTCCTCGGTGTTGTAGGTGGAGATGTGGATGATGATCGCGTGGGACTTGTCGGACACGAACGGCAAGGCCTTGTTGCGGTAGTCCTCCCCCTTGCAGAAGGCGCTCTCGTCCACGATGAGCACGTCCGCGCCCTCGCCGCGGACGTTGCCCGTCATGGAGTTGGCGAAGATGATGGACTCGATGGGCTTGCCGCCCGGCGTCGTGCCCCAGCCGAGCTTCAGCTCGGCGAGGGTGTCGCGCGTGATGCGCTGCTCGAAGGGCGAGCCGCGGAGCAGCCACTTCACCTTGCGGGACAGGAAGTGGGCCTGCCGCGCGGAGGGCGCGAAGATGGCGATCTTCAGCCCGGGGCGCGTCACTGCGAGCTGCACCGCGATGTTGGCGACGGCCTCGGTCTTGCCGGCGCGGCGACCCGCGACCCACGCAACGCGGCGCGCCCCGTGCAGCAGCACCGCGTCCATGACCTCCTCCTGGTGGGGGAACGGGCTCCAGCCCAGGTAGCGGCGCGAGAACTCCGCAGGAGCGTGGGCTGCGCGCATGCGCGCCAGGGGGTCGTCAGGCAGGAGCCGCGTCATGCGCGGAGGCCTCCAGCAGCTTCCGCACCTCTGCTTGCAGGTGGAGCGGGAACGCCTTGACGAGCATCTCCTTGTCCTCGAGCAGCTTCGGCATGAGCGCCACCATGTCCGCTTCGCTGAGGCAGGTGTGCGTGTCCTGCTCCGGCTCGACCTCGTCCAGCGCCTTGTTCAGCGACGCGATGGTGCGGTCCACGAGATCGGAGGGCTTGCCCGTCCTCACCTCCCACTCTGCGACGCGGTGCGCGCGCATGCGGAGGAACGCCGCGTTCTCCTGTTTCACGGCGGCCGGGTCCTTCACGGCCTTCTGGGACTCGCGGTAACGGCGGAGGTCCTCCTCGGTGGCAAGGTCCGCGTAGAAGCCGCTCCGCCGCGACGCTCGCCGCGAGGCCTGGCGCTGCTTCGGCGTCGTCGAAAGGTTCGCGTGCTGCTGGCAACGCCCGGCCGTGCCCGTCATCGGTGCGTGCCTGCAAGGTTCGCCTTTCGTCGTCGTCGCGCCGCACGTCGCGGCAGGCGGCGCGGGCGGGGCAGGCGCTGGCTCCTCGGCCATGCTCGTGCTTTGGATGCAGAAGGTGGTGGACTCTTTGGCGCGGGTGTTACAACCGCGGCAACGAAGGGTGCTATGAACTTTAGGCGTGGGCTCACGCGCGGGAGGCGATAGCGAGGCATGGAGGATCCGACGCTTCCTCGCCAGATGGGACGGTCGCGTTGGCCGCCTCGTCTGACGTTTGTTCTGGTCTCGTGTTACTGCCGCGCGTGCCAACCATCCCACTGCGTCGACGTCGCGCGGAAGGGTTAGGAAGACCACCACACTGTGCTGTGGTGGTGTCGCTGATGCCATACACCCCAGACGAAGCGGGCCGGCGCTCGGTCGACCTGAACGAGAAGGTCGCAGCCTACGTCCGCCAGTCGCTCGAGAAGGACCCAAAGAAGTAGTTGCTAGGCCAGACGGAGGCTATCCAGGGGCGACGACGACGATGACCGTCAACTTCTCCGTCGACATCTTGGAGAGGTCCGCCTCCAGGCCCCTGGGATTCCCAATCCGAGCTTCGGGGTCGTAAACGAAGCAAACAAGGGTGCCGCAATCCTTGTGCTCGCCGTACTTGACGATGTCTTGAATGAGCTGATCTCCAACTTCCTTCTCCCCCAGGCCTGAGCGAGTCTTCTTGACCTCGACCACAGTCCGTTCCTTCTTGAGCAGGAAATCCATCCGCGCCGCTCCACCGGCATAGGCCGGGGTCCACTCTTCTGGGCGAACATCGTCAAAAAACATCTTCAGTAGGCCATGCAGCAGGTCCTGCACGTCATATTCGTCGTTGAGAACGATGGTTTGCCCTTCGCGGCCCTTCTTGCGGGCCTGAAGTTGACGGGCAACGGTCTGGAAGCGCCGGACGACCACGAGGACTTTGTCGACGTCATTCAGAGTAATCTGAGTTTTGGACGCGGCCAGAGCCCGAATCTCAAGTTGTCGGAGCAACCGTCGGCTCGCGCCGACGAACTTCTCGAACTGTGAGATTCCTGATCGAAGGGATGCAACCTGACCCCACACCTGCAGGTGTGGCGGAGCACGGACGCCCTGCGACATTGCCGTGCTGTCGCGTGACACAAACTGGCCTGATGGAATCTTCAGCCTAACGAATTCGGATGCACTAAATCCCCACTTGTGCTCCTCAAGAGCATTCAAGAGCTCGATTTCGTTCTCATACGCCGCGTCCCCCCTAATGGCTGACAGCTCCGTGCAGAGCGACTCTCTCATCTCCTCCGCATCGTTAATGACTTCGGCCACCTGTTCACGGATGTCTTCGAGTGGTCGGCCGATTGCCTCTTCAACGAGTTCTTCAAATACCTTTGGAGGGACATCCCTCCATTTGGGCGACAGCCCGTGCAAGGCGCCCCATTCAATGTCGAACATCTCCTCAGGCGGCGGTCGCTCCAGGTTCCCGTAGTAGAGAGAAGCGTGGTATCCGATGGGAGAACCGCTCCACGACTCTCCCACCTCAGCAAGCCCATCGCTCGCCTCTTCCAGCAACTCGTCGACTTCAATAAGAGCGCTTGAGTGCGCATTATGAAGCTCCTCTACACCCTCCCGAAGTTTTGGGAGTACGCTTTCGATGTGACCGACCACAACGGAAAGGAACGACCGCCTCGACTAAAAGCCTCGCGGGCCGCTTCGCAGCAATGCTGAAGGATGCGAACCCGTTCAGCGTGAGCGCGACAAGACAGCCATTGTTTTGGTCGGCTGGGTTCATGACTCAGGAGCCGGCTCTTGTTACGTGCGGTTCCGACTGCCGAGGCTAAAGGAGTTCCCCAAGGGAACAACTCTGGCCGCGTATGGCTTGGCGCTGCTCTTGTTCATCTACGTCCCCCTGGCGGCGCTTCAGGAACGGCTTCCACCCGACGCTGACAAGCGACCATTCCATGTCCTCCTGAATCCGCCCGCCGAAGAAGCCGCCAAGCTCGGGCTGGCTATGTTCTGCATTGGCGTATTCCTACCGCGTGTGTCGGCCCGCAGGCATCTTCACGTGGCCGCCATGCTCGTCCTGCTGTGCACGTTGCCAATGCTGTCTCACGAGGTCCAACAAAAGCCAGGTCTCCTTCCGGTCCTCGCCGTCGCGCATCCGACGTGGAGTCTGATCGGACTTGTGATCTGGCAACTCCGACCATCGCATTGGTTTCTTACCTCCGTGGGAGCGCATGCAGTGTTCAACCTTCTAGGTGACTACGGCCCGCCCGCAGAGAAGTTCGCCTTGCAGATGATGTTGCTGCTCGTCCTGCTGAGCGTTGTTGTTTTCCGGCTGGTTCACTGGCCCCCGAGAGCTCCGCACTAGGGTGCGCATTCAGGATCAGTATATGCACCCAAGACGCGTGCGTAGGCCCGGCCAAGGTAAGACGCGAAGGTAGAGACGCAACGAGCGTTCTCCAACTCTCTGAGGACCCCAAGACGGTGCGTCATCAGGCCGGCTGCGTCGGATTCCCCGATAGCGAGGCATGGATTTGAACCATGGATCTACGGGTTATGAGCCCGTCGGGATTTCCTGACTACCCCACCTCGCTGTGGCCCCCTCAACGCTGCCATGCCCTTAATCCTTGCGGGCCCCCGGCGAGAAGCCGCGCAGCGTCGCGCGTCGTGGGGTAAGCCTAGGGGGCGAGGCGCGAGGGAGCGGGCGAGCGCATGCGAGCAGGAGCGACCGAGCG
>DASYRW010000094.1:0-4505 GCA_036003985.1 Thermoplasmatota archaeon | reverse complement strand
GCCCATTCGAGGAGTGCGATGGTCTCCTCCTCCTTGTGCGGGATGGCGGGGATCTCCAGGCCGACCTCCATCTTGGTCTGCAGCGCGAGCGGGATCAGCTTCGCGTGCCAGCTCGTGGCCATGTGCGCCCAGTGGTCGGGGTGCGGGTGGAAGCGGATCTCGTCCAGCCCTGCAGCCTCGAGCTTGCCCAGCCAGGCAGGATCGAAGTCGATCTGCGTGTAGAGGTGGATGTGGTGCCCTTTCCCGAACTCGGCCTTCAGGGCCCGGATGTAGGCGACGAGCCGGTCGGGGTGGTACATGGGGTCGCCGCCGGTGATGCCCGTGCCCTTCGCGTCGATCGCGCGCCCCTCCGCGAAGAGGCGCTCCAGCGCGTCCGGCGCGTCGGGGTCGATGCGCACTTCATCGGCATAGACCAAGTCCTTGTTGCGCCGGCCCTTGCCGACGGGGCAATAGAAACAGGTGTAGTGGCAGTCCCCGCTGAGGAAGAGCACCATCTTGGCGCCCTCCTCGCACAGGACACAGCCTCGAGCCAGGCTGCCGATGCGGAAGCCGTCCAGGGGCACGGGCTCGAGGGTGCGGGCCACGGGGCGCAAGACGGCGGTCGGCTATTTCAAGGATGCGCCGGCTGCGGGCTCATGGGGAGGCCCGGCGGCTCCCGGGCCAGCAGGTCGGGCAGGGGCCGGAGCCCCGAACCTTGTGGCCGCGGCTGCACGTCGTCCACGCGTCCTGGGTCGCACGCGCCATGGCGCGGCATCGGCGCCGCGCGTACTTCGGACCTGCGGTCCAAACGCCGGCACCTTGAAGCGACCACCCGGTTTAGCACCCGGTGATATGCGCTTCCCCGAGGAGGTCGTCGTCGAGGAGGTGCTGCCCACGCTCCGCCACATGCTGATCCAGCGGCTCGCCGCCGAGGGCCTGCCGCAGCAGCGCGTCGCTGCGTTGGTGGGGCTCAGCCAAGCGGCGGTGAGCAAGTACCAAGCGGGCAAGGTGCGCATCGACGCGGCGATCGCGCGCGACGCGCGGGCGCGCGAGGCGGCTGATGCGGTCGCGCAGGGTCTGGCGCGCGGCACCCTCGGCGAGTTCGAGGCGTTGGCGCGGCTCGGGAGCCTGATCCGCGCGTGGGAGAACCGGGGCCGCGTGTGCACCTTGCACGAGCAGGGCATGCCTGCCTTGAGAGGCCTGGGCTGCGACCTGTGCGTGCTCGGCGCGCAGAGCAGGATCCTCGAGGAGCAGGAGGTGCTCGACAACCTGCGCCTCGCGGTGCGCGCGCTGGAGCAGCGCGACGGCTTCGCCTCCTTGCTCCCCAACGTCGGCAGCAACCTCGCCATGGCCCGGCGCGACGCCGCGGACGTGCTCGACGTCGCGGCCGTGCCCGGCAGGATCTACGAGGTGCGGGGCATGGTCAAGGTCCCTGGCCAGCCGGAGTTCGGCGCGTCGAAGCACGTCGCGGAGGTGCTCCTCGGCGCGCACAGCGCCTGGCCCGAGGTGCGCGCCGCGCTGAACCTGCGGTACGGCGCCGACGTCGCGCGCGCGATGCGCGGGCTGGGCTGGCGCGCGGCGCGCTTCGATGCAAGCTACGAAGGCCGGCGTGAGCGGCTCGCGGCGCTGCGGGGCAAGGCCCCCGATGGCCTCTGGCACGAGGGCAGCTTCGGCATCGAGCCCGCGCTGTACGTGCTCGGCCGCGACGCCGTCGAGGCCGCGCACAAGGCCGTCGCGCTGCACGGGGCACTGGCGGCCCGGCCGGTGGCGCGCTCCAAGGGCCGCGGATCCTAGCGCTGGCCGCCGAGCGCGGCGAGGGCGCGGTCGAGGCTCTGCAGCGCACGCCGCGCCTCGCCCTCCTCGCAGAGCCGGTCCTCGTACTCCGCGGCATGCTTGAGGGCGAGCAGCGCCTTGAAGTGCTTCGCCGCGAGCTGGCGCTTCGTGGCCTCGAGCTGGGGGGCCTTGAGGAGGAGCTCGACGGCGGCCCCGTGGTCCTCGTCGGCGGCGCGCTGTCCGAGCCCGAGGATGCAAGCCGCGTCCACGGCACTGAGGACCGCGTGGACCGCGGCCGAGACCGCGGGATCCCAGTGGCCCTGCTGATACGCCGTCCTCGCGGCCGCGGCGTAGCGCATCGATTTCTGCTCGTAGACGCGAGCCTTCTCTGGCGGCAAGCTGCGCGTCTTCAGACGTATTCCTCCAGCGGCTTCCCGCCGAGGAGCACGCCTTCCTCGCGCACGGCCCGAAGGAGGGGCGTGCCCCACTTCTTGCGGAGCTCGGTGGGCGTGTAGTGCAGCGCATGGTACCTCGTCGGCCACACGCGGCGCGCCGCCTGGCCGATGCGCACGGAGGCTTCCGCCGCGGCGTCCCACGTGGGTGCGACGATCAAGAGGTCGATGTCGCTGGACGCGGTCATGGTTCCGCGGGCGGCGCTGCCAAAGAGTACGCAGGATTCACCCCGCTTCAACGCGCCGCGCACGGCGCGCGCCAGATGGTCGAGACCTCCAGCCTCGGCCCGGAAAAGCTCCACCACCGCTTGGCCGAGCAGCGAAGCCTGCTCGAGGCGCACCTCGTGCGCGTGTCCGGCGGCGCGGATGTCCACGACGCCCGCGCGCGCGAGGTCGCGAACGGCCAGATTGACCGTGTTGGGGCTCATCCGGACGGCCCTCGCCAGCTCGGCCTCTGTGAACACCCGGTCGGGCGCACGCGACAGGGCCCGGAGGACCCTCACCTTCGCGGTGGAGCCAAGGACGGGGTCGACCCACGTGAGGCTGGGCATCATCCTCTTCTTAGGACAATCATCCTATATATAGGATGTTCCATCTTGGTCCCACGGCGTGCCGGCAACCCTTTCCGGGGACGCGGCCATGCTGCGTCGTGACCACGGCGCGCGACGCCCTCAACGACCTCAAGTGGAACGCGCAGCGCCTGCACGAGGCCGTGGTCACGTACGTCCACCGCGGCGCGCCCGGCGACGAGCGCGCGGTGCCCGGCGGTGAGATCGTCGCGCTGCGGCCCAGCTTCTTCGACCTGCGCGACGGCGCGTCGATTCCCTATCACAGGGTGCTGCGCATCGCGCTCGGCGGCCAAGTCGTGTGGGAGCGCGCGCGCTGAGCAGCCGGGGAGGTGGCGCGCCAAAGGAGGGTGGCGCGCCCACCGGTCGGATGAGGGCGAGCCGGACGCGCGCAGGGCGCGCCCGGGGCAGGCGCCGGGCCGGGCCGCGGGGCAGTGCGGCCCGAGGGGGCGGGACGGGCTCGTCCCGAGGCGATGCGCAACCGCGCAGCCTGCCGCGCGCGGGCGGGGGGTCGGGCAGAGTCGTGTTGCCCGCGCCGCGCGCTCAATCCTGTCGGGGGCAGGGCGGGCTTAAGCACATTGGATGGCTTCTTGGAGACCTTCGCGGCCTGGTTGGAACGATCCGATGCGACCGCTCGTTCAACAAACGAACTCGCCACGCTGCTCATAGCGCCGCGGCTTCGATGCCCTGCCATGGCTGCGCTCGCGATCCGTTGCAAGCGCTGCGGCATCTTGGTGCCGGTGGGCATCCGCACCGGCTGGGTCGCGCGCCCCGTCATCGGTGTGCGCGACGTCGCGTGCCCCGAGTGCGGCATCGCGGCGAGCTACCACGGCGCGGACTTCCTGGCCGTGGGGTAGCTCGACGTGGCCGCGGCGGCGTGCTGGCCTGCCCGAGGGTTCGAGGTGCTTGAACCTCGCCCCCGCTGGGGAGCCAATGTGACCAGAGCGATGATCGCAAGGCGGTCTTCCCTGGGTCAACTATGGCGTGCCTAGGCAGCAAAGATTGAACATCCCCCGGTTCCCTCCAGGCTCGGGCGGCGCTGACGGCGCCGTAGGGAGGCTAGAGCGTGCAAACCAAACTTCTGAAGGCAGGCGTTGCGACGGCCGCAGCGATGATGGCGCTCGCCATGATGCCGGTCGGCGTCGCCGACATCGGCAATGACGCATACAACATCGTGTACCAGGAAGTCATGCGGGCCTCGGGCGGCGACCTGAACGCGCCCCTCGGCACGAAGACCTTGCTCCACCCCGACGGCACGTCGACCGTGACCGCGATCACGGGGAACGAGTTCCTCGAGCTCCAGCGGTACCTCGGGGCCCACGTCGACCCCGGCAACGGCATGCAGGGAGCGCCCCCCGAGACCCTCGGCGCGGGCATCCCGTACCCGCTGAGCCTCGCGACGGGCTACCCGTTCTGCGACACGGTCAGCATCTTCGTGGAGAGCTTTACCGGCCCCGCCGGCGCCTCCATCGTGAGCTCTACGGGCGCGGCCCTGCCCGTCCACCTCGACTGTCCGCCGGGCGGCGTCGGCGGCGCGGGCGGCCTGTGGCAGGTCAAGTTCCACCCCGCGAACGCGCCCGACGCGTTCTTCTCGTGCGGTGTGGCCATGTTCATGCAGGGCGGCGTGAACATCCCGGCCGGCTTCGCCGGCGGGTACGCCTGCAACAACTGGGCCGACGGCTGCATCACCATCGTGGGAGATCTGGCCATCTTCAACTTCGGCTTCATCTTCCTC
>DASYRW010000093.1:0-10994 GCA_036003985.1 Thermoplasmatota archaeon | reverse complement strand
TGTCGGGCGTTTGCACGGGCATCATCCTGCTTGGCGAGTACGTGTTCCACTGGTGGGACCAGCCGGGCGACGTGTGGGGGCCGGTGGGCGCCGTCCTGACCCTCCTCTTGGCCGGCTTTGGAGCATCCAGGCGCGATGTGCGGCTGCTCCGCCGCGAGTTCAAGACCGAGATGAGCCAGCTTCGCGAAGAGTTCCGGACCGATCTGCAGGAGTTGCGCGCTGAGCTCCGCGCCTTCCGCGAGGAGTCCGCACGCGCCCAGGCACGGCAGGCCGAGCTGCTGGAGCAACTGGTCGCTTCCTTTCGGGCGCGAGCCTAGCGCGTGGGCGCGGTCGCGCCGCGTGCGCTGAGGGGCGGCGGGGCGCTCGTCCCGTGCCTTGACCTGTGCGCCCGCCGTGCGCGCGGTTCTTGAACCATGCGCCCAGCGGCCCTCGGCCCTTTCACGGTTTGTCAGCAAACGCCCTTTATACCAGCCTGCGGAGGAGAGCGCGAGCAGCATGGCTGTGATCCTGGCCCCCCGGTACGCGCGGAAGATGAGCGCCTTCATGTTCTCCGCGAGCCTCGTCGGCGCGCTGGCCGAGGCGGGCATCGCGGGCGTCGAGCCCAAGGCGTCGGGCGCCGAGAGCCTTCCCGAGGGCATGGGCCCGCTCCTGTTGGAGTGAGACCATGGGCCCCTGCGGTTGGGATGCCCCGCCTGCCGCGCCCGACCAGCCCATGGCGAGCTTCGCGGCGGCTTCGTCGGCGCCGATGTACGTGTCCACGCGCCTTTGAAGGAGGACCGGGCGGTTCGGCCCTCCGCCATGCGCGCTCGTCGAAGCGTTCGACCGAACACACGGAAAACCTAAGGTTCTGGGTGCGAAGGCGAAGGCGAGCAGCATGGTCGTCATCGTGCCTCCGCCGGTGCCGGGCCTCCGCCCGGCGTGGATGCGCAACACCCTCCTCGTCGCAGCGCTCGCGGGCGCGGGCGAGGACGGAGCCGAGAGCAACGTCCCCGGCAGCACCCTCCTCGTGCCGGCCCCGGACCTCCGGCCGAGGTTGGCTTAACGCGGTTGGGGCAACGCGCGAAGAGTCCCAGGTCCCTCGGAGAACCGCCGGACGTGGGGACCACGGCGCTCCTGTTCGTTTCCCAACGCTAGCCAAACATTTGATAACCCCTTCCGACACAGGATTGCCCAGGTGGTCGATCTGGCGTCGTCGCGAAAGGTCATGTGGCTCGGGGTCATCCTCTTCCCCGTGGGCCTGCTCTTGATGGTCCTGCTCCCCTTGATGGCGCGCGACGAGCCCCGGCACCCCTGGTAGCGCCGGGCGCTCAAGGGCCGAGGAACACGAACTCGACCTCGGCGGACGCCGCGCACGGCGGCCCGTCGGGCCCTTCCTTGTAAGCGTGGACTTGCCACCGGTAGGTCTGGCCGGCCACGAGGTCGGGCGCTTGGCCGTCGGGGCGCCGCAGCCAGGCGAGGGGCAGCTCGTGCTGGCCGCTCCAGCCCTTGGCCAGCGGCTGGCCCTTCGGGCCCACCAGCTCGACGCGGTACAGCCACGCCTCGTCGTGCGGCACCCACCGGAAGCGGGGCTCGCCCAGGAACTGGCCCACGGGGGCGAGGACGCGGACTCCTGCGCTGGCGGCAGCACCTTCGCGCAGCGTGCTCATGCTCGGATCTCCACGCAACGACACGGCAACACCCGTTGAGTAGCTTCCCTGCGTCGCGTGGTAGCTAAGGGTATGTCCGGGGCCCCTCTGCGGTCCTGCGCGCACGGACCCGTCCCGCGCCCTTCACGAGGGCCTCTGCACGCCCTGTGCGCCGTGTGCGCTTGGACCCTTCAGACCTTGAGCGTCGCGTTGCCACGGAACCACGGCAGCTGCGGCTTCATCTCCTCGGCCAGTGCCTCCAAGGGCTTCGACGTGTCCTTGGGGTCGGGCGCGGACGCGCCGTGCCGGCGCGCGAGGAGCGCGGAGCGCGCGAGCATCCACGCGCCGAGGGGATCGGGGTAGCCCTCCTCGTACACGACCTCCTTGATGCCCGCGTTGACCATCATCTTCACGCAGATCACGCAGGGGAACACGGTGGTGTACATCGTGCTGCCGTCCACGCCGTGGCCGAAGCGCGCTGCTTGAAGGATCGCGTTCTGCTCCGCGTGGAGGCCCGTGCAAAGCTCGTGGTTCTGGCCGCTGGGGACCTGCAGCTCCTCGCGGATGCAGCCGATGTCCTCGCAGTGCGCGAAGCCCTTCGGGTTGCCGTTGTAGCCCGTTGCGATGACGTGCTTCTCGCGCACGATGACGGCCCCCACCTGCCGGCGGAAGCACGTGGAGCGCGAGTCGCTGAGCCGCGCCATGGCCATGAAGTACTCGTCGTAGCCGGGCCGCGGCGTGGGCCTGCGCTCCATGGGCGGCGAGGGTCGCGGGCGGGCTTCAGCCCTCGTCGGCGGCTTCCGATGGACCTTCGACCCTACGCCGGCGCGGGGACGATGAGCACGGGCCGGTCGGCGCGCTCCAGCAGGTCGCCCACGGCGTCGCTCCAAAGGAGCCGGCGGGACGACCGCGCCGCGGGAGCGCCGACGATGACGAGGTCGAACTCGCCCGCCGCGGCCTCGCGGAGGATGGTCTCGGCCCCGCTGCCCCAGCCGAGCTTGCTGGTGACGTCGACGCCGATCTGGAGCAGCTCGTCGCGCGTCCGCTGCAGGTGCAACTCTGCCTGGGCCAGGTCGCGCGGCGTCGCCCGGCGCCCCGGGATGTGCAGCACGGTCGCGCTCGCCCCGGCCGCGCGCGCGAGGCGGCCGCCGACGAGCACCTCGGGCAGGTCGGGCGTGGTCGCGGCCGTGCAGATGAGGATGCGCTGGAACGAGTCCCGGGCCCGTGGCACGACGAGGACGGGGACGCCCGCCTCCTCCAGCAGGCTGCGCGCCGTGGGCCCGACAGGGAGCCCCGCGGGCCGCCTCGACGCGCGGCGACCCACCACGACCAGGTCGTGGCCGCCCTCCTGCGCTTCGTGGAGCAGCTCCGTCGCGGCTTCGCCGTGCCGCACGTGCGCCTCCGGATGCGGCACGCTCGCCAGGAGCTGCTCGCGCAGGGCCGCGAGGGCCTCCTCGGCGCGCCGCACGTCCTCGGGCGATGGCACGACGGTGAAGAGCGTGGCTTCCCCGTGGGTGCGCGCGGCGAGCGTGCCCCCGAAGGCGACCGCCGGCGTGGGCGCGCGGGCGTCCTCCACGCCGATCAGGATCTTGATGCCGGCCGGCTCGAGGATGTGGAACTTGCGGACGCCCACGTGGACGCGGTCGCCCGGCGCGAACGTCAGCGCCGGGCCGTGCACGCTCGCGAGCGCCGCCTCGAGGACGGGCGCGCCCTTGCCAGGATCGGGGCTCGGCGCGAGCTGCCGCACGCCCCGCAGCGCCTCGACCTCGACGCGCACGCGCTGCACGGGCCCTGCGAAGCGCGTCCCGACGACGCGGCCTTCGCCGAGGGGGACGAGCCCCTCGGCCGGGTCGAAGGGCGCGGCCCTCACGGCCACGACCTCGGGCCGGATGAGCACGCGCACCGGGGCGCCCTTGTCCGGCGGGGGCGCGTCCGGTGGCAGGGGGAGGTGGGCCGAGCCGAGGGCGACGCCGCCGTCGGCCGATCGTCCCGCGAGCAGGTTGCCGCCCCCGACGAAGCTGGCGACGAACTCCGTGCGCGGCTTGTGGTAGAGGTCCTCGGGCGTGCCGGCCTCGACGATGCGCCCACGCTCGACCACCCCGATCCGGTCGGCGAGCTCGAAGGCCTCCTCCTGGTCGTGCGTCACCAGGATGGTGGTGACCCTCAGCCGGCGCTGGACCTCGCGCAGCGCCTGGCGCAGCTGGGAGCGGATCACGACATCGAGCGCGCCGAAGGGCTCGTCCAGCAGCAGCACGGAAGGATCGTACGCCAGCGCGCGCGCCAAGGCGACGCGCTGCTGCTGGCCGCCGGAGAGCTGGGCCGGGTAGCGGTCGCCGAAGCTCCCCAGCCCCACGAGGTCCAGGAGCTCGTCCGCCTTCTGGCGGCGCTTCGCCGCGGGCACGCGCCGGATGCGCAGCCCAAACTCGATGTTCTCGGCCGCGGTCATGTGGTGGAAGATCGAATAGTTCTGGAACACGAACCCCACGTTCCGCTCCTGCGGGCGCAGGCCGGTGACGTCGCGGCCGTGCAGCTCGATCCGGCCCCCGTCGGGCGTGAGTAGCCCCGCGACGAGGCGGAGGATCGTGCTCTTGCCGCTCCCGCTGCGGCCCAGGAGCACGAAGAACTCCCCGTCCTTGACCTCCAGGCTCACGCCGTTGACCACGAGGGCGTGGTTGAAGCGCTTCGTCAGGCGGTCGAGGACGATCGTCACGCGGCGGCCTCCTCGCGCGTGCGCCGCGTGAAGTGCAGGAGCAGGAAGAACACCACGAAGGACAGCGCCGCGAGGACCGCGGCGACCGCCGACGCGGCTTCCACGTTGCCCGCCTCGAACTGGGAGAAGATGTACAACGGGGCCGTCTGGGTGCGCAAGCGCAGGTTGCCGCTCACGAGCACCGTCGCGCCGAACTCGCCGATGGAGTGCGCGAAGGTGAGGATCGCGCCCGTGAGCAGGCCGCCGCGCAGCGCTGGGAAGAGCACGTGCTGGAACACCTGCCAGCGGTTGGCGCCCATCGTGTAGGCTGCTTCCTCGTACGTGGACTCGAGCTCGTCGAGGACCGGCTTGACCGCGCCGAGCATGTAGGGCAGCGACACGAAGAGATGCGCGAGCAGGATGCCGAAGAAGGTGAACATCGGCTGCACGCCGAAGGGCTCGATGGCCTGGCCGAGCAGCCCGATGGGCCCCCACAGGAGCAGCAGCGACGTGCCCACGACGACCGTCGGGATCGCGACCGGGAGGTTGACGACGACGTTCAGCGTGCCGCGGCCCTGGAAGCGGTACTTCGACAGCACGTAGGCCGTGTACGTGCCGATCACCGCGTTCAGGGCCGTCGTGGCGAAGGCCACGAGGAGCGAGAGCCGGATCGCGAACTGCGCGTCGGGCGTGCTCACGGCCGCGAGGAACCCGCTGACCCCGCCCTTGCCCGCGAAGACGAAGATCGCGGCGAGGGGCATGATGATCAGCGGCAGGAGCACGAGGAGCAGCACCGAGACCGGGATGAAGCCCACGGCGCGCCGGCGCTGCGCGGTCACGTGCCCACCTCCGGGAGCACCCGCGCCTTCCACGTGCCTTCGATGATGTCGCGCTTGGCGACGGTCCATCCGCCCAAGTCCGCGACCGTGAACGCGTCCTCGATGGGGCCGAGCGCCGGGTTCTCGCGCGTCAGGGTCGCGTTGGCGCTGCGGAAGCCGAACTGGACGAAGACGCGCTGGCCTTCGGTGCTCCACAGGAACTGGACGAACGCGTCCACGACCGGCCGGTCCTCGGCGGGGATGTTCCTGTCGAGCACCACGACCAGGTTCTCGCTCATGATGGTGCGCTTCGGCACCACGGCCTCGGCCTCCAGCTTGCCGCGCGCCGCGTCGTAGACGGCCTCCTGCTCGTAGGTGACGAGCGCGTCCCCGAAGCCCGCCTCGAACTGGGTCCGCGCGGCGCGCGCCGAGCTGGCCTGGGCGACGACGTTCTTCCAGACGCCCAAGAGCATCTCGAACCCCGCCTCGGTGCGGTTCGTCTCGCGGACCGCGGAGCCGTACTCGGCGAGGATCGACCACTGCGCGCCACCCGACGTGAGCGGGTCGGGGTGGACGACGCCGACCCCCGGCCGCGCGAGGTCGGCGAAGTCGTGGATGCCCTGGGGGTTCCCCGGCCGCGTGAGGATCACGAAGGGCGTGAGGGTGACCACTCCATGATGGGGAAGCCTCTGCCACGCCGCGCCCTCCACGCGGCCCGCCTTGGCGAGGCGCTGAGCGTCGAGCTCCAGGGAGAGGATGGCGACCTCCGCGGGCACGCCCAGGATGATCTGGTTCGTCACGGTGCCCGAACCCGCGAAGGAGGAGACGAACTCGACGCGCTCCCCCGTGCGACGCGCCCACAGGTCCTGGAACGCCGGGAAAAGACCCTGGTTCATCACATCCCCGAGGATGCTGTAGCCGTCCACCACCACGGTGCGTGCGGGAGCGCTGCCGACGCCGGGGAGCCACGGCAGGGAGGCGTACACCACGAGGCAGGCGACGAACGCGGCGAGGGCAGCCCGCCCCGCGCGCCGCTGCCGATCGAGGTCATCCGGCATCGCGTTCGCCTCCTCGTTGCCCGACGGACGACGCGGCGCGGGCGGGGAGCCTTCCCACGATTCCTCGCCCAACGATGCCGGGACGGCGGTCGCGGACGTCGAGGTTCGCCATGGGGACTCCGCCCGCCGCAGGCGCGGCTCACGCCCAGGATCGAGGATGAACGTATCCGCTGGATCCTCGCTGCGACGGGAGACGTCCGTCGGATGGCGGCCCGGGCCTTAGACTGTTCCGATGGACGGCCGCCATGGTGCGCCTTCCTGCGTGCGAAGATCGGCATCGGCCAGCCGGGTTTCCACGCCGCAGTCGGCATGGAAGAAATCGGGCTCGACGCCGGGGCTCTCGGCGAGCTTGCGCTCGAGGGCCGTGGTGGTGAAGCCGCTGTACACGCGCTCGCCGCACCGCGCGCACCGGTACGTGAGCCACACCGGCGGCGGGCCCTCGGGCGCGCGCCGCACGACGGGCGCGAGGTCGCGGGGCGTGAACAGGTCGCGGACCATCGTCCCGCGGAGCGTCCGGAGGCCTTTAAGCCCCTCCCCGAACGGGCTCGGCTATCCCCGCCCGTGGCGAGCCCTTCGAGCTCGGGCGAAGAGCGCGTGATGCGAAAACCCTTATACCATGGGGTTGACATATGCCTGAAGGGGGCCAGCGCACGGGTGACACACGGGCGTTCTTCCCGAGCCGGGAGGACGCCGAGCGGTTCGCACGCCAGTTCGAGGGCAGTGCGTACCAGATCCAGATCCACCCCGAGCAGCGACACGGCCGCGAGGTCTTCCAAGTGCACGTGCACCACGGCGACGTGAGGCCCGGCCCGGAGCCCGATCTGGTGCGCATGCTCGGCGCCGTCGGCGACCGCGCCCGCGGCGCGGGCTTGGACGGCGACCAGCTCGCCCGCCACATGGGCCGCGCCCTCGGCGAGGCCATGGCGCGCCGCGACGCCACGGCGCCCGTCGAGCGCCGCGAGGCCCTCGCGCGCCTCGGCACGCTGCTGAGCCAGTGCGGCCTCGGCGGGCTCGGCGTGGTGAGCGTGACGCCCCTCGTGGTGCGCATGGACCCGAGCGACCGCGCGGCGGCGCCCGGCGGGCGCGGGTGCGGCCACATCGCGGGCGTCATGGAGGGCGCCCTCGGCGCGCTGCTCGGCGAGCCCGTCGCCGTGCGCGAGATGGACTGCATCGGCCTCGGGAACCCCTACTGCACGTTCAGCGTGCGGATCTGAGGCCGCAAGGTTTTTGCGCGCGACGCGGATGGGCCCGCGTGGGCCTGGCACGCTGGATCGAGGTCACCATGATGGACCCCGAGCGGCGCGCTCGCCTGTTCCACCGGCTGTGGCTCATGAGCGTCGCCATGGTGGCGCTGGGTTACGCGCTCATCGCGCGTTCCTACTGGGGCCGCTTGCCCCTGCCGTAGGCTTAAGGCGGCCCAGCCCTTCTGCGGCCCGTGCGCTGGCCCGCGGCCCTCCTCCTGCTCGCCCTGCTGGCCAGCGGTTCGGCCGCGGCGCAAGGCAAGCCGCTCGGCCTCGCGGCCCTCGAGGACGCCTTCTCGATCGCCGTCATCGGCGACGTGGGGCAGGTGCAGGAGGTGCTGCGGTACGAGGGCTCCAGCGCCACCGCGTCGCTGCGCGTGCCCCCCGCCGCGACCGGCATCCAGGCGTACCGCGTGACGGGCGACCGCTACGAACCCCTGCCGTGGGCGTGGACGGATCGTGGGCTCCTCACGCTGTTCCTCGGCGGCGACGGGAGCACGGCCCTGCAGCAGACCGTGGAACTGCGCTACGTCGTGCCGGTCCCGCCCCTCGGCTTCGCGGTCGAGCTCGCGCCGACGGTGCCGACGCAGCAGCTGAGCGCCAGCGTCGTGGTTCCCACGGGCTGGGAGGCGCGCGCGGACGGCCAGCGCTTCGGCCCCGCGCGCCATGTGTGGACCGACGTCGCGCCGGACGAGGCGCACCGCGTGGTGCTCGGCCCGCCGCCGAGCCCCTCCCCGCTGCTGGTGCTCGGAGCGCTGCTCACGCTGGTGTTCGCGTGGGCCATGGTGCGCGCGATGACGGCGCGCGGCCGCGCGCCCCGCGAGGACATGGGCCTGCTCGACCACCTCCGCGAGCTGCAGGGGCGGCTGCGCGTGCTGCTGCTGGCCGTCGCGCTGCTGATGGTGGCGCTGTTCACGGTCGCCCTGGAACCGGTCCAGCTCGCGGGCGCGGAGCTCGCGGTGCCGGTGCCGTCGCTGACCGACAACATCGCCGCGCAGACCTTCCGGCTGCTCGCGGCCCAGTTCGTGCCGCCGGGCGTGCAGCTCGTGGTGGTCGATCCGATCAGCGGCGCGCTGGTGCAGGTCGAGGTCGCGCTCTTCCTGGCGGTTCTGGTGGCGAGCCCGCTTATCGGCTACGAGGTCGGCGCGTTCCTCATGCCCGCTCTCGAGCGGCGCGAGCGCCGCTTGCTCCTCCAGGCGATCCCCGCCGCGACGGGCCTCTTCCTCGCGGGCGCGCTGTTCGCGTACTTCGTCATGGTGCCCACGATGATGCGCGTGCTGTACAGCTACGCGCAGGGCCTGGGCGCGGTGCCCTTCATCGCCGTCGACAGCCTCGTCAGCTTCGCGGTCATCGTCACGCTGATCTTCGGCGCGGCGTTCGAGCTGCCGGTGCTGATGGTGGCGCTGGCGAAGCTCGGCCTCGTCGCGCCGCGCACCATGGCCACGAAGTGGCGCCACGTCGTGGTGGGCATCTTCGTGCTCGCGGCCGTCATCACCCCGGACCCGAGCGTCGTGAGCCAGCTGCTCGTGGCGTTCCCGATGCTGGGACTGTACGTGGTGGGTCTCGCGGCCGCGCGCGCGGCGGTGCGGCCGGCCCGCGTCGCGAATGCGGCGCCGGGCGCGAGCGCGCGCTGATCAGCCGACGCGCTCGAAGGGCCCGGCGCTCGCGTCGAGGGCCGTGGTGGGCGCGCCGCCGGCGATGTCGCTGACCTGCCGGAAGCCCACGGTGCCGTGGCCCTCGAGGGTGAGGCGCTCGTCCTCGAACACGAGGAAGTCCGCGTTCCACGACGGCGTGCGCGCGGGGTCGAACCAGGGCACGCGCAGCACGACGCGCACCTCCTCGGTGCGGCCGCCGGCCACGGGGCCCACGTCGACGACCTGGCGATCCTCGGCGATGCCGGTCGCGCGCGCGTACAGGTACGTGACGATGCGGACGTCGCGCGACGTGCCGCCGTCCGACGTGAGGTACAGCACGGCGTCGAGGGTCGTGTTGCGGCCTTCGCCCTCGCCGCGGAGGAAGCGCACTTGTTCGACGTGGAGCTGGCCGGGCTGCGCGCCCACGATGGCGGTCAGCAGCAAGGCCGCGACCGCGCCGGCCGCGGCGAGGGCATAGGCAAGGTTGCGGGGCATGGATGCCCACGGGCGCTCGCGGGGCTTAGCACCAGCGAGGATGTTGGGGGGAACCCCAACGTTACCGTCAGCGGCCCACGCGGCCGGCGATGGCGGCGCGCAGCTCGGCCTCGCCCTTGCCCTGGGGGTCGATGCCCAGGGCGCGCGCAGCCGCGCGCAGTTGGGCGAGCTGCTGGTCCTCGGCCTCGGCGAGCTGGCGCTTCTGGGCGGGGGGGACGGCGTCGCCCGGTCGGAACGCGAGGCCGCGCTCGCGGTCGAGCTGGTCCTGGAACTCCTTGGCCGCGCCGCGGAACTGGGCCGTGGCCTTGCCGACGGAGCGCGCCAGGTCGGGGATCTTGTCCGCGCCGAAGAGCAGCAGGAACAGGCCCGCGATGAGCAGGAACTCGGTGGGGCCGACGTCGAGCAGCGCCAGCGTCACCAAAGGAACACCTCGACCTCCTCGCCCTCCTCGACGAGATCCACGTTCTCGGGGATCAGGATGTAGCCGTCGCTCTCCGCCATGGACGTGAGGGCGCCGCTCTCCTTGTAGGTGCTCCACACCTTGGTCGGCGCGCGACGCTCCACGCGGACCGTGTGGATCTGCAGCCTGCCCAATTGCGAGCTCAAGCGCTCCGCCATGACGCCCTTGACGGTGCGGGGCTCGTGCGGGGGCAAGGAGGCCATGGTGCGCAGCAGCGGGACGAGGAACACGTACGCGTTCGTGAGGCAGCTCACCGGATAGCCCGGAAAGCCGAGCACGAGCTTGCCGCCCCAGTCCGCGGCGAGCATCGGCTTGCCGGGCCGGATCTGCACCCCGTGGAACAGGATCTCGCCGCGCTTGCCCAGCGCATCGACCAGCAGGTCGCGCTCGCCCACGCTGCTGCCGCCGCTGAGCACGAGCAGGTCGCAGTCGCGCGCGCGGTCCAGCGCCGCGTCGAGAGCCTCGAGCGTATCCATGACCGCGCCCCACGTGACGGGCTCGCCGCCGTGGGCGCGCACGAGGGTGGTGAGCGTGTACGTGTTGGAGTCGTAGATCTGGCCCTCGCGCAGGGCTTGTCCAGGGGGCGCGACTTCCGTCCCGGTCGGCAGCACGGCCACGCGCGGCCGCGCGCGCACGTCCGCGTGCGTCATGCCCACGGACGCGAGCACGCCGACGTGCGCTGGGGCGAGCACGGTGCCCGCGCGCGCGACGACGCTGCCCGCCTTGATGTCCACGCCCGCGTTGCTGATGTTGCGGCCGGGGTACACGGGCACCTCGACCTTCACCGCGTCGCCGTGCAGCAGCGCGTCCTCGACGCGCACCACGGCGTCGGCGCCCTGCGGCACCTTCGCGCCCGTCGCGATCTGCAGGCACGTGCCCGGCTGCACCGCCTGGGTGGGCGCGTCGCCTGCATGAAGCGCGCCGAGCAGGCGGAGCACGCGCGGATTGCCCTTGGACGCGCCGAAGGTCTCGTG
>DASYRW010000092.1:0-3595 GCA_036003985.1 Thermoplasmatota archaeon | reverse complement strand
CTGCCGGCGCAGCTGAGCACGGTCCACACGACCGCGCCCCGGCCGAGGCCCAGGTCTGGCAGGGGCACGCCCGCGCTGGCGGCCGCGTCGCGGAGGGCTTGGACCCCGACGAGGGCCTCGAGGAACTGGAGGAAGTCGCCGGCGGTGTAGTTGGCCGGCAGCAGGGCCTGGGCTGCACCCAAGTCCACGGGCGCGAGGAACAGCGTCTCCTGGCAGCCCTGCGCGTCGTTCGGGAAGCTGAACGCGCCCGGAAGGGGCGGCGGCGCCGCCGCGGGCGGGGGCGTCGTGTTCGACGCGGACCGCGGCGGCGGCTGCGAGCTGTTGGAGGGCGGCGGCTGCGAAGTGGGCTGCACGGGCTCGTCCTCTTGTTCCTGCTCGCGCGGCGGGGGCGGCGCGATGCGCGAGCTCTCGAGGGGCGCGGGCTCGAAGCAGCCGGCGAGGGCCGAGCTGAGCGTGAGTCCGACCGTCAATGCCACGAGGAAGCGCGCCCGCTGCATGCCTCTGCCCCAGCGGTCAAAGCCGGCATGGCACTTGCGCTTTGCGGCGCCGGGCTGATCGGCCTGAAGCTATTTGGGACCTGGCCTGCCTCGGGGGACCATGGTCCTGTCCCGCGGCGATCCCGCGCCGGACATCGAGGCGCCCGACCAGCACGGCCAGGTGGTCAAGCTGCGCGACCTGCGCGGCCGGTGGGTGGTGCTGTTCTTCTATCCCGCCGACGACACGCCTGGCTGCACCGCGGAGGCGTGCGGCTTCCGCGACGACGCGCGGGCGTGGGAGCAGGCCGGGGCCGTGGTGGTCGGCGTGAGCACGCAGGGCGTCGCGTCGCACCAGGCCTTCGCGTCGAAGCACGGCCTCGACTTCACGCTGCTCGCCGACACCGACAAGCGCGTCGGCAAGGCCCTCGACGCCCTCAACTTGCTTGGGTACGCGAAGCGCGTCACGTATCTGATCGATCCGCAAGGCACGATCGCGCGCGTGTGGCCGCACGTGAGCCCGCGGCACCATAGCCAAGAGGTGCTCGCGGCCCTCGCGGAGCTGCGCGCGAAGCCCGCCTGACCGGCAAGGCTCGGCCCCTCGCTGCGGCGCCACGGCCGGCGGTGCCATGAGCACGAACAGCGGCGCAGCGCCTCGCCGCGCTCGGCGCTGCCACCGCCGGCCGGCGCCGCTCGGGGCCTCGCCGACGCCCAGCGCGGGAGAGGGGTCCGCCGGCGAGGGCTCCGAGCGGGGCCGCGGGACGCGGAGCGCCGCCGCGCGACGCGGACCGCGTCGCCCTGCAGCGAGGAGCCCGAGCTTCTTGCCCAGGACCCCGACAACTTCAAGCCGAGCACGCGCTTAGCCCACCCGAGAGCCATGGGCGCGTTCGCGCAGTGGAAGCGTCGCAGGAAGGCGCGCGAGGTGCTGCGCAGCGGCGACCGGTGGGTGTGCCCCTATTGCAGGGAAGTGCATCCGCAGTTCGAGGTGGGCGGCACGCGCTTCGGCTTCGGCTACCCGAGCGTGAAGTTCGCGTGCTGCGGCCGCGTTGCGTTCATGCTGAAGGACCCGAAGACGCAGGAGCTGAAGGCCTTCACGCGCATCGGCGATGGGCACGCGGAGTGGATGACCAAGGAGGCCTACTTCGCGTGGCAGGCCGAGTCCTCCAAGGCCAGGGGCCGGCGCGAGGACAGCGTGCACAAGGAGCTGCTGGCCAACGAGCCGCCGCGCTCGCCGCGCGCGCCGAAGCCGCTCGTGCAGGACAGGACGCCGGCCGCGGAGGAGCCCAGGGCTGCGCCCGCGCCCGCGAAGCCCCTCGCGTTCATCGCGGTCGCGAAGCTCGACGAGCTGCCGGCCCAAGGAGGCAAGGTCGTCGTCGTCAACGGCCAGCGCATCGCGCTCTTCCGCGTCGGCGCGGACGTCCATGCCCTGCGCGACGCGTGCGCGCACCAGGGCAGGAGCCTGGGCGGGAGCGCGCTCGAGGACGGCATCGTGACCTGCCAGGGCCACGGCTGGCGCTACGACGTGCGCACCGGCAAGGTGGAGCACAACCCCGCGCTGGGCGTGCCGCGCTTCGAGGTCAAGCTCGAGGACGGCAAGGTGCTCGTCGCGGCCTGACAGCTTGGAGAAGCGTTCGCTTCCGACGCTTCAAGCACGCGGTCCTGATTTCGAAAGGACCAAGTGCTCGCCTACGCCTCGTTGGCCGGTCCGATGCTGGGCACGAAAGTCAAGACGCTGGACCGCTACAACCACTACTGGAACAGCCGCGACGCGGCCTTCGTGACCGAGCTGTTCTCCGAGGACGCGACGTTCCTCGACCCCTTCCTCGACGCGCCGCTGCGCGGCAAGCAGGCGATCCGCAACCACCTCACGCGCTTCTTCGCGGCCTTCCCCGACTATCGGGTCGACGACGCCGGCACGCGCGTCGTGCGCGCGGACCACGAGGCCGTGTTCCTGCAGCGCGCGGCCGGGACCCTCACGGGCATCCTGCAGCGGCCCAACGGCCCGATCCAGCCGCCGACGAACAAGCCCTTCGCTGCTGACTTGGCGGTGCACGTCGTGCTCAACCGCGATGGGCTGATCCAGGCGCTTCGCGCGTACGGCGACGCGGGCGGGGTGAGGCGGCAGCTCGGGATCGCCTGATCGCGGGCAGGACAAGCTATGATGTCCGAACGTCGCTCCATGCGGCGACGTAGTTGTCGAACGTCGTGACCTGGGCGAGGACGCTCATCGAGTAGGTCCCCGGCCCCTCCGCGAAGAAATCGTTGCAGTATCCGAGGGGGAAGAACTCTAGTGCGCACGTGTGCGCATCTTGCGGCCCGCGTCGGGTGTACTGCATCGTGGGGTCCACGAACGATTCGAAGAAACCGATCGTACCGTTCCGTGTGTGCCATTGAACCCCCGCCCCGGCGGAGGCGGCGGGGAGGTTTCCCAGACCCGCCGAAAAGCCGTCGAAATCCGTGGTCTTGTACCAGTGGCTATCCCCGAAGGAAGCTTGCCGAAGTTCCGCATTCAGCAGGTCCAACGCCAACGTCTCGGGGTGCGTCGCGAGCACCGCGATCAGGACATCATTTTCTTGGTCGAAGTCATATCGAGCCGTGTCCTCGAACAGCATGGGGTCGGTTTCGTAGGTCCAAACGGGCACAGCCGCCTGAGCAAGGGGGGTCCTGATCCTCAAAGTCCAGTTGCCGTATGACGCCTCGTATCCTTCGACGTCTTGCACGGCGCCGTCCCAGAGAGCGAAGGACCGGTGGGCGCAATGATGCGTCGTCGGGTTCTCCTGTTGGCACAGCAGGCGGATCGACAGGGAAATCGAGCTTTGCGGGAATGCGTGGATCAGGAGCGCAGCGGCCGTGACGCCGTCCCATTCGGCTGCGTCGCCCGCGACAGGGCCGGAAAGGATGAGTGCGGCAGCCATCGCAGCCAGCCATGCGAGCGAGATTCGGGGGACCATGCCTTCGATCTCCCTGGGGGTTGACCTGGTCGTTTGACCAGCTTCCCAGGATCGAATAGAGTTTGCCTGGCGCAATATAGCTTCCCACGGGCTACGATGCTCTGCCAAGGAGGGCGGGCTGCGCTAATCCTTCGGCATCGCCAGGTCCTTGGTGAAGGTCTTCCAGTCGAA
>DASYRW010000091.1:0-4901 GCA_036003985.1 Thermoplasmatota archaeon | reverse complement strand
CCGGACAGGTGGGGCTGAGCAGCTCGATGATGGGGTACTGCTTGAAGCCCGCCGCGGTGACCGGCTGCCACTTCGCGTGCTGCTGGCTCGTGCCCAGCACTGCCGTGGCTTCGAGCATGACGCGCTGCCCGCTCAGGAGCTTCACGATGGGGATGCGCTTGTCCCTCATCTCCCACTTGCGGTCGGTGGGCTGGAGGTCGCCGCTGTAGACGGTGCCCGGGCCCTCCTTGCTGAGCGTGTAGAGCACGGTGCAGTTGGGGCAGCCCTCGCCCTTGCACACGCACTGCTCGCGGAAGTTCAGCAGGTTGAGGTCGGTCGGCACTGGAACCAAGCCCAGCCGATGCGACACCATCTCGTCGAAGAGGGCCGACGTGTTGTCGTAGACGGTGATCTCCTCGAAGGCCAGCTTCGGCACGTCGGCGATCATGGCGCGGCGGAGCGAGTTGACCAAGCTGGTGTCGACGCCGCTGACCACGAACCTGGCCTTGATGTCGGTGAGCTCGCGCAGCTCGATCTGCATGGGTCAGACCCTCCGGCCGCGGCGGCCGCCCTTCTTGCGGGTGCCGTCGTGGGGCACGGGCGTGACGTCCTCGATGCGGCCGATCTTGATCCCCGCCCTCGCCAGCGCGCGGATCGCGGCCTGCGCTCCCGGGCCTGGACTCTTGGACTTGTGCCCGCCGGGCGCGCGCACCTTGACATGCAGCGAGTCGATGCCCTTCTCGCGGGCTTCATCCGCGATGCGCTCCGCGGCCTTCATGGCCGCGTAGGGGCCGCCCTCGTCCTTGGCCGCCTTGACCACCATGCCGCCGGTGCACTTGGTGATGGTCTCGGCGCCCGTCAGGTCGGTGACGGTGATGATGATGTTGTTGTAGCTCGCGTAGATGTGCGCGATGCCCCACTTGGCCATGCTCACGCACCTCCTTCGGACTTCTCGGGCTTCTTCTCCGCCGGCTTCTCGGCGGGCTTCTCGGCAGCCTTCTCCGCCGGCTTGGGCGGCTGGTTGAGGCCGAGCGGCGGGCCGGTGCGCTCCGGCTGGGGCCCGCCCCGGGGCGGGCCGCGGCCGAAGCCGCCGCCACCGCGCGGGGGACCCCTGCCCCGACCGCCGGGGCCACCGCGGCGGAACTCGCGCTTGCGCGCCTGGTACTCGCGCTCGCGAGCCTCCTCGGGTCCTGCTTCCCCGGGAGCGCGGGCCTTGGGCCGCATCGGGTGGGCCTCGTTGGTGAGCGGGCTGTGGGGCGCATAGACGATGCTCTCCTCCGCGCCGCGCGGCACCAAGTAGCCGGGCACGTTCACGATGCGCCCGCCGACGAGGACATGGTTGTGCGTGATCAGCTGGCGCGCGTGCTTGTGGCTGCTCGCGAGGCCCTTGTGGTACACGAAGGTCTCGAGCCGGCGCGCCAGCACCGCCTCGAGGTTGAGCGAGAGCACGTCGTCGAGCTTCGCGCCCTCGCTGAGGATGCCCATGCGCTGGAGCCTTCCGAGGAGCTGGCCGGTCTCGAGCTTCACCTGGGCTTCGCCGGTGAACTGCCGCGCGAGCAGCGAGCGCGCCTGCTGCCGGAAGCGCCTCACCTTGGACTGGGCCTTCCAGACCTCGGTCTTGTTCTTGAGGCCGTACTTGCGGATGATGTCGTTCTCGGCCGCGATGCGCGCCGCCTGCCAGGGGTGCGTCGGGGTCTCGTACTGCTGCCGGGAGAACTTGGGGTCGCCCATGGGCTCACCTCACTTCTTCTCCGCGGGCTTGCCACCCGCTGGCTTGGCCGCGCCGCCGGCGGCCGGCTTCGCGGCGCCTGCTGCGGGCTTCGCGGCTTCCTTCTTCTCCTTGCCGCCCTCCTCCTCCTTCTTGCCGGCCGCGGCTTGCTGCACGGCCTTGCGCTGCACGCCCATGGTGAGGCCTGTCCTGCCATTGGAGCGGGAACGCTGGCCCCGCACCTTCTGGCCGGTGTCGTGCCGCACGCCCTTGTAACTGCGGATCTTCTTCATGCGGTTGAGGTCGTCGCGGAGCTTGATCTCGACGTCGGTGCTCACGACGTGCAGGTGCGCGCCGGACTCGACGTCCTTCGAGCGGTTGAGCAGCCACGGCGGCACGGTCTCGGCCAGGCGCAGGACCGCGTTCTCCAGCTCCTGGACCTGCGCGTCCTCGAGGTTGCCGATGCGCTCGGCGCGGTTGACGCCGGTGAGGTCGCTGATGACGCCGGCCGTGCGGATGCCGATGCCCTTCACCGCGGCCAAGGCGATCTCGACCGGGTGCTTGCCGTCGAGGTCGGTGTTGGCGATGCGGACGATGTACTTGAAGTTCGGGTTGTCCGACTTCCAGGTCTCCTTCTTCGGGGCGGCGGCTTCCTTCTTCTCCTTCGTCTTGCCGCCCTTCTCCTTCGGCGCCTCGGCTTCGCCCGCCTTGGCGCCCTTCTCGGTTTTCTCGGGCTTCTCGGCCTTGTCCGGCTTCTCGGCCATGCGGCTCACCAACTCGGCCCAGGGTCGACGCAAGGGGGCTCGCCCGGGACGAGGCGGCTGAGCAAGGGCCTTCCCATATTTAAGGCTTCGGCGCGCGGGGAGCCGCGCGCGGGGCGTGCATCGAAGGCGCGCGGAGGGGCGCGCGGCGCGCGCTCGCTGCAAGCTGATCCGGCCCTCATCTCAACGACCCCGCCAGGACGTTCCAACGACGGGATGCGTCGTTCAAACGCAATCGCCACTCACCATATACCCCCCGGTCGGGGTTCCGAGGCTCGGTGACAGCATGGGCAAGCGGCTCCTCGCGATCCTCGGCGTGATGGCGCTCGGCGCCTCCAGCGCCATGGTCGGCCTGACCATGGCGCAGGGAGACTGGACGGTCCTCGGCACGGGCTTGGCCCCGGGCGAGGGGTACGCGGTGCAGCTCGGCGACAGCGCCGACCGCATCAAGTTCGAGCTGGCGAACATGACCGACGGCGCGCTCGCGACCTTCTCGGTCTACGGCCCGGATGGCGCGCGCATCGGCTTCTACAGCCTCGACGACGCCACGCACCTGGCCGAGATCGCCACGAGCGCCAAGGGCGTGTGGACGATCTTCGTGTACAAGGCGCGCAGCAGCGACCTCGCGGTCGCGGTCCACGGCGACGAGCAGGCGGGCAAGTTCCTGCCGGCCCACGTCGAGCGCAAGGAGCTCACCCTCGGCACCATCAGCACGACCGAGGCGGTGGATCACGTCTACACCGCCGTGCTCGAGGAGGAGCCCGTGCTGGCTGGGCTGTACCTCAAGGGCACGGCGCGCAACCTGCAGACCGAGCTGCGCACCGACAAGGGCGTGGTCGAGGTCGTGAACCAGGAGGAGTTGAGCGCGGCTGGTTCGGTGATCGTGGACAGCAAGGGCGAGCGCGCCACCATGCCCCAGAACCTGGAAGCGGGGCCCTTCACGGCGACCGTCAAGGCCGAGAGCATGAGCGGCACCCTGCAGCTCGTCGCGCTCACGCTGGAGCAGCCCGACTTCAGCATCTTCGAGGTCACCGACGAAGACGAGGCGGCGCAGGCCGAGGAGGCGCCGCACGCCGAGAAGCACAAGGACCGCCACACGATGACCGCGCCGCCGCACCCTGCCCGGGCCGCGGCGCCGCCCAAGCCGGTCTACGCGGAGTGCGGCGAGCTGCCCGCGGGCGTGCCCGTGCTCCTGCCCCTCGAGAGCAGCGGGATGCTGCGCCTCAGCCTCGGCGAGGTGAAGGATCCGGCCGTGACGCTGTTCGCGCCCGACGACAGCCTGCTGGCGGTGGTCGTGCTCGAGGAGGAGGGCCAGGAGGAGATGGTGCCCCTCGGCGAGATCGGCGACTACGTGCTGTACGCGCGCGGCCCGGGTGTGCAGGCAGCCCTGATGGGCGCTGAGGATTGCGAGCTCACCGAGCTGCCCATGGCGGCGGATGAGGTCGCCACCATCGTGGCGACGGGCGTCGGCCCCACCAGCTCCCAGGCGACCTTCGGCCTCGAGCTGGCGCCGCTGGAGTTCGGCCTGCGCATGGACAGCCCCGACAGCGTTGCGCTCAACCTGCGCGCGACCTTCACCGGCCCCGACGGCGAGGCCGGCGCCGACGGCCGCTTCCTGGAGCTCGGCGCGCTGGGCGGCATGCCCGGGGATCCCTTCGGGTTCTTCGGCGGCCACGAGCGCAGCGGCCAGAGCCAGGGCACCGTGGCCGTCGACGCGGCCAAGATGCTCGCCGGCGAGTGGACCGTGGACCTCCAGGCCGACACCATGAACGGCAGCATCGGCATCCTCGCGCTGCACTACGTGCGCGAGGTCGCCGAGGACGACGGCGAGGCCTAGGCCAAGCTCAAGGCGCGGGGGCGGTCAACCCCGCCTCCCGCCTCCCCTTCTTGTTTCCCTCGCCTTCCAGCGGAGCTCAGACCGTCTTGACGGTCACCTGGATCGCCCACTCGTCGCTCCACACCTCGGCTTGGTTGCCGTCCGCGCCGCGCACCAGCGCCATGGCGCGCATGTAGTAGCTGCCGCTGACCGCCGGGAAGCCCGTCACGATCGTGACGTTGCCCCTGAAGATCATCGGGCCGGTGCCGTTCTGCGGCGAGGTCTTCTGCGGGTAGCTCTGGGGGCCGGCCTCGCTGGGCGTCGCGACGCTCGCGGGGCCGTGGTGGACGTCGGTGTGCGGGATGGCGGTGTTGGCCGGCGTCAGGACGGACCACTCGACGACGATCGGGTCGACCTTCGTGGTCGCGCCGACCTCGATGGTGTGGTTGCGCGGGGGGTCGAGCAGGATCACCTTCGGTGCGGAGGGCGTGGCCAAGGTGATGGCCATCTCGGTGCTCCACACCTGCTGGCCGGCCACGATGGCGTGGGCGCGGTAGTACCACGTGCCCGGCAGCGGGAAGGTGATGTTGAGCCGGAACGGGCCGGGCAAGGGCACGGGGCTCTGCTCGCCCGCGTG
>DASYRW010000090.1:0-7215 GCA_036003985.1 Thermoplasmatota archaeon | reverse complement strand
ACGGCGCTGCAGCTGCGCCAAGCCCTCGACCTGCTCGACGAGGGCCTGCAGGAGCTCGTGCGCGAGTTCGCGCGGCTCGCGCGCGCGCACCGCGACACGCTCTGCGTGGGCCGCACCCATGGGCAGCACGCGGTGCCGATGACCTTCGGCCTCAAGATGTCGGTCTTCGGCCTGGAGAGCGCGCGCCACCTCGAGCGCCTGCGCGAGTGCCGCAAGCGCGTCCTCGTGGGCAAGATGATGGGCGCTGTGGGCACCGGCGCGGGCCTGGGGCCCAAGGCCTTGGCGGTCCAGCAGCAAGTGGGCTTGGAGCTGGGCCTTGCGATGGAGGAGGGCCCGACCCAGATCGTGCAGCGCGACCGGCTCAACGAGCTCCTGGGCCACGTGGCCAACCTCGCCGCGAGCCTCGAGAAGTTCAGCACCGAGGTGCGGAACCTGCAGCGCAACGAGATCCTCGAGGTGCAGGAGGGCTTCGACGTGGGCCAGCAGGTGGGGAGCTCGACGATGGCGCAGAAGCGGAACCCCATCGAGAGCGAGAACGTGACGGGGCTGGCGCGCGTGGTGCGGGGCTTCCTGTTCCCCGCGTACGAGAACGCCGTGCAGTGGCACGAGCGCGACCTGAGCAACAGCAGCGGGGAGCGCTTCATCATCCCCCACGCGCTCATCCTCGCCGACCACATCACGCAGAAGAGCGTCAGCATCTTCCGCTCCCTGCGCGTGCTGCCGCAGAACATGCGGCGCAACCTGCTCGGCTCGCCGGAGGTCATGGCGGAGAGCGTCATGGTCGCGCTCGTCGCGAAGGGCCTGGGCCGCCAAGAGGCGCACGAGGTCACGCGCCGCGCGTCGATGCGCTACGAGGACGCGCTGCTCAAAGACCCGGACGCGCACGCGCTGCCGCAGGCTCGCCGCGCCGCGTACCGCGCCGCGCTCGCCGGCGAGCCCGAGGTGGCGAAGCGCCTCCAGGGCAAGGAGCTCGACGCGGCGCTCGACCCTGCGAATTACCTGGGCGCGAGCCGCGAGCTCGTGGACCGCGCGTTGCCCATCCTCGACGCCGCGGCGGCGAAGCGCTGATGCGCGCGCGGAGTCTCGCGCGGGGCCTCGTCGGCTTGGGCTTCATCATCGCCGTAGCAGGGTTGTTCCTCGGCCGTTGGGCCCCGCCAGCCCTCGCGGCCACGCTCGGCCTCGGCGCCGGGCTGCTCCTGCTCCTCAGCCCCCGGGAACGCTATGGTCCCTTCGCGCTGCGCGTCGCGCTCGCCGTCGCATTGCTGGCCGGGGGCCACCTCCTCACCGGCGCGCCGCTCCTGCTCGTCGCCGCGCTCGGCGTGGCATGGATGGCCGTTGGCGTGGCCCTCGCCCTGGGGTTCCTCACGCCGTGGTCGGCGCTGGTCGCGGCCATCGCCTTCCTGTTGCTTCTGCCGTACGGCTACCTCGCGCCGGCCGGCTTCGCCGTGGCGGCCCTCGGCCTCGCGCTGCTCGACGACGACACGCTCGCCCTCGACGCGCGGCTCGCGCGGCGCGGCGGGCTGTTTCCGTCGGTGCGCCACGAGGTCGTGCTCGAGCGCCGCTGACGCCAGGCCCCTTCAGGACCCCACAACAAGAGTCATGAGGAAGTGTGGGCGAGGACGCCGCGAAGAGGCTATGCTGCCCGCGCATCCGCTCTTGGTCGCCTTGCTGTCGATCGCGCTCGCCGTGCCCGCCCCGGCGGGCACCGCCCTCCTCGGTGACAACGGAGGCGGGTTGTTGGGGCCCGACCCCGCGCCGGACGACGCGGCGGTGCGGCTCCTCGTCGGATTCCGGGAGGCCCTCCCGGAGGACCCCGCGGCCTTCGCGGCGTCCACGGGCACCGCGTTGCTGGGCAGCATCGCCCCGCTGCGCGTGCTGATCGTCACGGTGCCGCCCGAGGACGTCGCCGACGCCATCGCGCGCCTCCTGGCCGCGCCCGGGGTCGCTTACGCCGAGCCGGACCACGCGGTCCAGGCGACGTTCGAACCAGGCGACGTGCTCTACGGCCTCGGCCTCCAATGGGCGCCCGCCGCCGTGCGGCTGCCCGCGGCGTGGGACCACGCGCAGGGAACCCACGACATCACCATCGCCATGCTCGACACGGGCATCGACAAGGCCCACGCCGACCTGCTGGACAACCTGTGCGACGACGGCGCGGCGTTCCTCACCGGCTCCGGCATCGCCGTGCCCCTCGCCACCGAGGATGACAACGGCCACGGCACGCACACGGCAGGGATCGCGGCCGCGGGGCTCGACAACCTCGTGGGCATCGCCGGCGCCAGCAACTCCTGCCTCATGGCGGTCAAGGTGCTGAACGCCGCGGGGAGCGGGTTCAGCTCGGATGTCGCGGCCGGGCTCGCGTACGCGACCGACCGCGGCGCTCGCATCGCGAGCATGAGCCTCGGGAGCCCCGACAGCGACGCGACGCTGCAGCGCGCGGTGGAGTACGCCCTTGCGGGCGGCGTGCTCGTCGTGGCCGCGGCGGGCAACGCGGGCTGCGATGGCAGCGCGGACACCGTGGACTATCCCGGGCGCTACCCAGCGGTGTTGACGGTCGCGGCGCTCGCGACACCCACCACGGTGGCCGATTACTCCAGCTGCGGCCCCGAGGTGGACATCGCCGCGCCCGGCTCCGACGTGTGGAGCACGTACCCCGGCAACTCGTACTGGTCGCTCTCGGGCACGAGCATGGCCACGCCGCTGGTCGCCGGCATCGCGGCGCTGGCGTGGAGCTGCCACCCCGACTGGAACGCGGGTCAGGTGCGCTGGGCGCTGCGCGTCACCGCCGACGGCCTCGGCGCGCCGCCCGAGCAGGTGGGCGCGGGGCGCGTCGACGCGCTGGGCGCCGTGCAGGCCACGGGGTGCGCCTGACCTCGGCGCGATCTGGGCGAAGCCTTTTGGCCCCGGCCGGCGCATGGTGCCGCGATGCGCCCCCGCCGCTTCGCCGGCTTGGACCGCGTGGCCCAGCAGGACCGCGTGCCTCCAGGCCAGACCGTCACGAAAGGCTGGCCCGTGCTCCACGCCGGGCCTGTGCCGAGCTTCAACCCGAAGACGTGGGACTTCGAGGTCTACGGCGAGGTCGAGCGGCCCATGATCTGGACCTTCCCGCAGTGGATGCAACTCGAGCGCAAGCGCGTGACCGTGGACATCCACTGCGTCACCACCTGGAGCAAGCTCGGCATGACCTGGGGCGGCGTGCCGTTCAAGCTGATCGAGGAAATTTGCAAGCCCAAGCTCGACGCGCGCTTCGTCCTCCAGGAGGCTGAGTTTGGGTACACCACCAACCTGCCCATCGACGACTACCGGCGCGACGACGTCCTCGTCGCGGATTGGGCCGACGGCAAGCCCCTCGAGCCCGACCACGGCGGCCCCGTGCGCATGATGATCCCGCACCGCTACTTCTGGAAGAGCGCGAAGTGGCTCCGCAAGCTGCGCTTCAGCGCCGAGGACGAGCGCGGCTTCTGGGAGGTGCGGGGCTACCACAACCGCGCGGACCCCTGGACCGAGGAGCGCTATTCGAGCCAAGAGGACCCGCCGTATTCTGGCTAGCGCTGCGACGTTGCGCCCAAGTCTCTCATGCAGCACGGCGGCGCTTCCCCGGCCATGACCACCATCTACACCACCTCCGAGCGCGAGGCTCGCGTCATGACGTCCTCGCGCAAGCCCTACATGCGGGTCGGCGCCTTCGTCGTGCTCGGCATCGTCGCGGTGATCCTGCTCGGCGCGCTGGGCGCGTCGAGCCCGGGCATCGTGGACGTGCGCTCGGCTTTCTTCATGACCGCGGGCGCGATCCTCATCCTCGCCTTGGCCATGGTGTACCTGTTCTTCACGCTCAACGACGCGCTGCGCATCCTGCACGTGCACGAGCAGCGCATCCCGGAGATCCAGAAGCAGCGCGACGCGTCGCAGGACACGCGCATCACCGCGCTGGAGCGCCGCATGGCCCTGGGCTCGTCGTCGGTGTCCGCGACCAGCGAGGCGGCCCTCGCGCGCCTGGAGGAGCGCATCGCAGCCCTGGAGCGGCGGCCCGCAGCGCCGTCCGTCGTCGCGGCCGCTGCGGTGGCGCCCACCGCGACCGTGCGCCCCGCGCCGGCGCGCGGCGACCCCTTCGGGGACGTCCACCCGGTCATCGACGTGGAGGGCATCGGCCCCGCCTACGAGCAGCGGCTCAAGGCCCTGGGCATCCACACGACGCGCGACTTGTGGCACGCGAACACCGGCGACGTGGCCACCAAGCTCGGGGTGGGCTCTGGGCTCGTGCGCGAATGGCAGCAGATGGCGGAGCTGATGGCGCTGAAGGGCATCGGCAAGCAGTACGCCGAGGTGCTGGTCAAGGCCGGCATCGGCAGCATCGCGCAGCTGCGCGCCGCGGACCCCGACGAGATCGCGCAGCGCATCGAGAAGGCCGAGGAGGGCCTCGCGCACCGCATCCAGAAGAACACCATCACGCCCAAGATCGCCGAGGGCTGGATCCACGCGGCGCGCACCCACCAGACCTGAGCCGGGTTTCGGCGCTCTCACCGAGGGCTTATGTAGCCGGCACGGCTAGCTCCCGCGATGGGCTCCGCGACGATCTCGCTCACCGACGACGCCTTCGACACCACGGTCAAGCAGGGGCTGGTGCTCGTGGACTTCTACGCCGACTGGTGCGGCCCGTGCCGCATCGTGAGCCCCCTCGTGGAGCAGATCGCGGGGGAGCTGCAAGGCAAGCTGGTCGTCGCCAAGATGGACGTCGACGCGAACCCGCGCACCGCCATGCGCTACGGGGTCATGTCCATCCCGACGCTGATCCTGTTCAAGGACGGCAAACCCGTGGACATGGTGGTGGGGGCTGCGCCCAAGGCCGCGCTGCGGCAGTGGATCGACGAGCACCTCGCCAACGGCGGGCCGCCGCAGCCAGGCGGCTACGCCTGAGCGCTTCGCAAGGTCCTTGACCGAGGAGCCGATGCCGAAGCGATGCAGGACCGGGCGCCGCTGCTGGCCGCGGGGCTCGGGTTCGTCCTCGTGTCCTTCGCCCTGAACAGCGTCGCGACGCGCTTCGTGGTCGCGGCGCACCTCCTGGATCCCGGTCTGACGACCGCGGTGCGGTTCCTCGCGGGGGCAGGCGCCCTGCTGGCGCTCCTCGCGGCCCAGGGCAGGGTGCGCGACGCGCGGCCCACGCGCGCGAGCCTCGCGCCAGCTTTCTGGCTTGGAGCCTACGCGGTGCTCATCAGCTACGGCTACGCGCACATCACGGCCGCGGCGGGGACCTTCGCGTTCTACGCGTGCGTGCTGCTCACCATGGCGCTTTATGGCTGGGGAGCCGAGGGCCAGCGACCGCCGCCGCGCGCGCTCGCGGGCGGGCTGCTCGCCCTGGGAGGGGTGGGGGTGCTCGCGCTCGGGCGCGTCGAGGGCACGACGCCGCTCGGCGTCGCGCTGCTGGCCGGAACGGGCATCAGCTGGGGCCTGTACAGCGTGCTCGGCCGCCGGAGCGCGCAGCCCCTGGCGTTCACGAGCGCCAACTTCGTCGCGCTGGGGCTCGCGCTGCTGCTGCCCACCGCCGCGGCGTTGGCGGGCGTCGCCGGGCCGCTCGCCGTCACGGCGCAGGGGCTGCTCGTCGCGGCGCTCATGGGCGCCGTGACCACCGCGCTCAGCTACGCGGTATGGTACTGGGCCTTGCCAAGGCTCACGCGCGCGCAAGCTGGCACCTACCAGCTCGCGATCCCGGTGCTGACGGCGCTGCTCGGCGTCGCGCTCCTGCAGGAGCCGATCGGCCCGCCGCTCGCGCTGGCGGCCGCGCTCGTCGTGGGCGGCATGGCGCTCGGCACGCCGCGGCGGGCGCCCCGAAGCGCTGCATTTTAAGGGCCCGGCGCGATCCGCCCCCGTGGACCTCGAGGCCCGCCTCGGCTTGGTGAAGCAGGTCGGCGAGGAGATCGTCACCGAGGAGGAGCTGCGCGCCCTGCTCCAGGCGAAGGCGAACCCCATCGCGTACGACGGCTTCGAGCCGTCTGGGACAGCGCATATCGCGCAGGGCGTCATGCGCGCCATCAACGTCAACAAGATGACCAAGGCCGGCTGCCGCTTCAAGATGTTCGTCGCGGACTGGCACGCGTGGGCCAACAACAAGCTCGGCGGCGACCTCGACAAGATCCAGGTCACGGGCAAGTACCTCATCGAGATCTGGCGCGCGACGGGCATGGACCTCAGCAAAGTCGATTTCGTGTGGGCGTCGGAGTTCATCGAGGACGAGGCCTACTGGAAGAAAGTCATGAACATCGCGCGCGACACCTCCCTGGACAGAGTGCTGCGCACCACCCAGATCATGGGCCGCAGCGAGAAGGACAAGCTCAGCGCGTCGCAGATCCTCTACCCCTGCATGCAGGCGGCGGACATCTTCCACCTCGAAGCCGACCTTACGCAATTGGGCATGGACCAGCGCAAGGTGAACATGCTCGCGCGCGAGGTGGGTCCGAAGCTGGGCTTCTGGAAGCCGGTCGTGGTCAGCCACCACATGCTGATGGGATTGCAGGCGCCGCCGTCGGGGCTTCGGACGCGAAAGGAATTGGAAGAATCGAGGATTGCCGAGGTTCGGCAGACGCTCAAGAACCAGTCGCTGTGGAAGAAATTGGATGCGGACAGAGCCTGGGACCAAGTTATCTCGGAACTTGAAGACTCCGGATTTCCCTGGGCGGCGCAGCTCTTGGGGGAGTCTTCTGACCACGTGGACTGGCTGATGAAACTGGATGAACGCTTGGCCGGCGCGAAGCATGCCAATGAAGCTAGCGCATGGATGAAAGAAGCATCACAGAGAATGCAACGAATGTTGGAAATCGAAATTCGAATAGTGGAGGCTCCGGTAATAGACTTTTACACAGACCCCGACGCGCCCGAAAGGAGGCCGGGGCCAAGCAAAGCGGAAGTTGACGCTCTAGTTGCAGACACGCGCGCTTTCCTTCCTTACCTTCAGTGGGCAGAAGACCAACTTCGCGCCGTTGGAGCCGACTGGGAAGCAGCGCAGTCTGATAGGCTGACTGCCATGAAAATGAGCAAGTCCAATCCCGACTCCGCCATCTTCATGACCGACACGCCCGAGCAGGTGAAGGCGAAGATCAAGAAGGCCTTCTGCCCCGAGAAGCAAGCCCAGGACAATCCCATCCTCGAGTACTACCGCTACATCGTCTTCGAGCGCGTGCGCGAGGTGAAGATCGAGCGCCCGGCGAAGTTCGGCGGCGACCT
>DASYRW010000089.1:0-8253 GCA_036003985.1 Thermoplasmatota archaeon | reverse complement strand
GGGTGGTGTGGGTGGCCGTGGGCGCCGGCGTCAACTACGTGTACGTGACCCGGCATGCGCCCGCGCCTGAGCCCCGCACCAGCGTGGCCTTCCACGTCCACACGACCGACCGCGAGAAGTACAACGTGCTCCTGCCCGTGGCCAACCCCGCGAGCGTCGGGCCGCTGGCCGCGATCGCGCGCGACTTCGCGCGGGCGAAGGCGGGCACGGTGACGCTGCTGCACGTCATCACCGTGCCGCGCGCGACGCTGCCCAGCGCGGCGCGCCACCTGGCGGACCCGGTCAAGCCGTTCCTGCAGCACGCCGCGGAGCAGTTTCCGGCGGACGTGCCCGTGAACAGCATCATCAAGATCGCGCACGACGCTGCCTCGGCCATCCTCGAGACCGCCGAGGAGGAGGGCACCGACCTCATCCTGCTGGGATGGCGCGGCTCGCCCACGTTCCGCGAGCACATCCTCGGCTCCACCCTCGACCCCGTGGTGCGCGAGGCGCCGTGCGACGTGGGCGTGCTGCGCGACGGGCGCGGCGGCGAGCCGCGGCGCGTGGTGATCGCGGCGCGCGGGCGGGGCAAGCACGCGAAGCGCGGCGCCGAGCTGGCGGCAGCGCTGGCGCGAGCGCGCGGTGCCGGCATGCTCGCGGTCACCGTCATCACGCCCGGTGGCCATGCGGAGCCCGAGGCGCGGCTGGCGTCGGTGGTGGCCGACGCGGGCATCGGGCCGTGGGAGATCAAGTTCAAGTCGGTCCGCGCGCCGACGGCGGAGGCGGGCCTGCTGATGGCGGCTGGCCCTGGCGACCTGCTGGTGCTGGGCGCGAGCGAGGAGGCCGCGTGGCGCACGCACCTCTTCGGCACGATCCCGGAGCGCGTGGCGGCGCGGTCCGAGGCCAGCGTGCTGCTCGTGAAGCGGCAGACGCCCTCCTCCGCCTGGATGGCGCGCGTGGCGCGCAAGGCCGGGCAGGCGGTCGAGTACCTGAAGCCGGAGAAGTGAGGGACGTCCTCAGTCGAGCAGCCGCAGGGTCTTCTTCGGCAGCTTGCCCTCGAGCGCGCCGAGGTCCTGGGGCTCGACGAAGCAGCTCTTGACGCTCGGCGCGATGGCGCGGATGATCTGCTCGACCTCGTCGATGGCGCGCTCGAGCTGGTCGGTGGTGAGGCCGTCCGCGAAGTTGACCTCGACCGCGGCGAGCACGTCCTTCGGGCTCATGTGCATCGTCTTGAGGGCGATGACGCGGTTCACGAGGGGGTGGGCCTCGAGCGCGCGGATGATGCGCAGGCGCAGGGCTGGATCCATCGCCTCCCCGATGAGCAGGTCCTGGTTCTGCTTCGCGAGCACCAGCGAGAAGCTCATGAGCACCAGGCCGATGAACAGCGAGGCGAGGCCGTCGTACACGCCGTCGCCCGTGAGCAGCGTCGCGCTGATGCCCAGGGCTGCGATGGCGATGCCGAACTGCGCGAGGATGTCCTCGAACACGACCGTCGTGAGCGTCGCGTCCTTCGACTTGCGGATCGCGTCGAGCAGGCTCCGCGCGTGCAGCTCCTCCTGCTTGCGCCGCAGCTCGCGCACACTGACGAAGAGCGCATAGCCCTCGAACACGGCGGCGAAGCCCAGCGCGGCGTAGCTCCAGCGCGCCTGCTCCCAGTTGAGGGGGTGCGGGTTGAGGGTCTTGTTGACGCCCTCGACCAGGCTCAGCGTGCCGGCGACGCCGAACAGCAGCACCGCGACCACGAAGCTCCAGAAGTAGCGCGCCTTGCCGTAGCCGAAGGGGTGCCGCTCGTCGGCCGGCTTGACGGCGCTCCTCAGCCCGACGAAGAGGAACACCTGGTTGAGCGTGTCGCTGGAGCTGTGGTAGGCCTCGGCCAGCATCGCGCTCGAGCCGCTGATCGAGGCGGCGATGAACTTGAACACCGCGATGATGAGGTTGGCGGCGAATGCGGCTCGCACGGCGCGGCGGACAGCCATCGGCGGGCACGGTTAGGGGATGGGCCCCAAAAAGGTTCCTGTCCTGCGGGCCGCATCGCCATGACGGGTTCGCGCGGTCACCGCGCGAGGGCCTCGGCCAGCGCGCGCAGGGCAAGGGCAGGGGTGCCGGGCAGCACCTGGCTGGCTGCGCGCTCCAAGGGGCCCTCGCCGACCGCCACCAGCTGCCGCGGCGCCGGGACGGCGAGGATGAACTCGAGCGGGTCCTCGATGCCCGCCGCGACGCACAGGCGCGGAGCCTCGAACGAGTCCCACGGGCGCAGCGCGCGCTCCTCGGGCGCGAGGCCGAGCTGGACCGCCGCGCGCGTGGCGGCCCACGAAGCGCCGAGGCTGGCCGCGACGGCGCGCAGGTCGTCGAAGCCTTGCTCATCCAGCAGCGCGCCGCCGACGACGAGGCGCTCCGCGCCGCGCCAGCCTTGGGGCTCCGCCGCGGGCGCGGGGGCGACCTCGATCGGCCACGCCGCGGAGGCCAGGTCGAGGGCGTGCACGCGGCCGGTGCGGCTGTCGTCGGGCCACGCAGCGCGCGCGGCCCCCGGCAGAAGCGTGGCCATTTGCGGCCGCGCATGCGGCACGCGCACGCGCTCGGTCATCGCGCCGCTGTGGGGCGCGCGCACGCCGACGAGCACGCGCTCGGCCTCGTCGAGGTCGAGGTCGGTGCAGCGCGCCATCACCGGCACGCCCACGCGGGCAGCGACGCGCGCGGCGAGCTCCTGGCCGGGCGGCGTCGCGGGCGCGAGCACGGCCTCGAAGCGACGTTCGCGGACCCATGCGGCTAGCCCCCCCGCGCGCGCGTGCTCCGGCATGCGCGCGACCTCATCGGCGCCTTGTGCGACCAAGGTCTGCGCACCCGCCTCGTCGCCGGGCCACGCGCAAGCCACGCGCGCCCCGAGCCGGTCCGCGAGGTCGCGGGCCTTGCCGAGCACCTCGAGGGAAGGCCGCGAAGGCGCGCCCGCGCTGGCCTCGGCGAGCACGAGGACGTCGCGCCAGCCGCTCACGGCGCCACCCCCGCCGCGCGCCAACGCCGCGCCAACTGGGCTGCGGCCTCGTCGGGGTCGCCCTCGAAGCGCTCGGTGTCGCGGCGCTCCGCGCCCGCGCGCGCCGCGCTCAGCACCTGCACGTCCTCCGTCGGCGCGGCCACGCCCAGCTCGGCGAGCGTCCAGCGGTCGAGCGGCGCCTCGAAGGCGGCGCCGACGCCCCACGAGGTCGCGTGCGGCGCAGGCGCGAAGCGCTCGCCGGCGGCCAGCACCAGCGGCGGCCGCGCGCGGCTGCGCGCCCCGGCGGAGGTCGCCTCGAGCGCCTCGCCGTCGACGCGCAGCCGCTCGACGCCGCCGAGGAAGGGCCGGTCCAGCAGCTCCGCGAGGAGCGGGCCGACGAGCCCTTGCTGCGCATCGGCGCTGCGCTCGGCGACCACCGCCACGGGCGGCGCGCCCAGCTTGGCGATGGCGGCGGCGAGGGCGCGGGCCGTCGGAAGGGCTTCGAGGGCGCCCTCGTGCTCCACGAGCACACCGCGCGCCGCGCCGAGGGCGAGCGCCTCGCGCAGCGCGCCGGCCGCGTCGGCCGGGCCCGCCGCCAGCGCGATCACCTGGCCTGCTGGGCCTGCTGCGACGCGCGCGGCGGCCAGCGCGCGGCGCTCGCCCGGCGCGAGGCCCCAGGAGCCCTCCGCCAGCGCGCGACCGCGCTCAAGGCGCGGCTCGCCGAGCCGCGTCGGCTTCACGCACGCCACCACCATCATGCGTAGAACCCTCCCAGGCCGAGCAGGTCGCGCGCGATGATGAAGCGCTGGATCTCGTTCGTGCCCTCGAAGATCTCGGCGATGACGCTGTCGCGGGCGTGCTTCTCCGCCTGCCAGGCCTCGAGCCCTCCGTAGGGGCCGAGGCTCTGCACGGCGCGGTCGATGGCGCGGCTCGCCGCCTCGCTGACGAAGGCCTTCACGATGCCCGCCTCGCGGCTCACGCCCTCGCGCAGCTCGCGGGGCACGCGCTCCTTGCGCGCCACGAGGTCGTAGTACTCGCCCACGGCCCGCGCCGCGTGGTAGACCGCGTAGCGGGCGAGGTGCACGTCCATGGCGGTGTCGGCGATGGCTGCCTGGAGCTGCTGCAGGCTGCCGACGTCCTCGCCGAGCCGCTGCCGCGCCTGCGCCGCGCGGACCATCATGTCGAGCGCGCCCTGCGCTCCTCCAAGAGTGCCGGCCGCGAGCCCGACGCGCCCGCCGTCCAAGGCCGTGAGCGCCACGACGAAGCCCAGCCCCACCTCGCCGAGCACGCTCGCGTCGGGCACGAGGCAGTCCTCGAACACCAGCTCGGCCGTGGTGGAGCCGCGGATGCCCATCTTGTCCTCGATCGTGCCGACGTGGTAGCCGCCGAAGCCCTTCTCGACGATGAAGGCGGTGACGCCGCCGCGCGCGCCGAGGGCAGGATCGGTCAGGGCCATGACGATCAGCACGTCGGCCGCGTCGCCGTTGGTGACGTAGAGCTTGGTGCCGCGCAGCCGCCAGCCGCCGCGCTCGCGCGCCGCGACGCACTTGAGGTTCGCGGCGTCGCTGCCTGCTTGGGGCTCCGTGAGGCAGAACGCCCCCACCTGCTCGCCCGAGGCCAAGCGCGGCAGGTGCTTCCTGCGCTGCTCCTCGGTGCCGAAGAGGTACAAGGGCTGCGCGGCGATGCCCGTGTGCGCGCCCACGATGGTGGCCAGCGACGTGTCGACGCGGACGAGCTCCTCCATGAGGATGCAGTAGCCGACCTCGCCGAGGCCCGCGCCGCCGTACGCGCGGGGGATCGGCACGCCCATCAGGCCTTGCGCGGCGAGCCGGCGCACGAGGGGCCACGGGAACGCGTGCTTGTCCTCGAAGGCGCGCAGCTCGGGCAGCCGCGGCGCGATCTCGTCCTGGAGGAAGCCCCGCACGCTCCGTCGCCAGAGCTCCTCCTGCTCCGAGAGCTGGAACGCGATGGCCACGGCGCTCGGTCGCCGATGCCCCGCGGGGGCCTAAGGGCTTCGGTATCCCGGGCGCCCTCAGGTGACCGTCAACGTGCCTTCCATGCCGCGGTCGCGGTGGTCGCCGATGGCGCAGTAGTACGCGTACGTGCCGGGCGCGGGGGCCGCGAAGACGACCGACGTGCTCTGGCCGGAGTCGATGGTCTCGGTGCCCGCGCTGTCCTCGTAGCCTTCGAGCATCCAGTTGTGCCCGAAGAGGGGCAGCATCTCAACGTTGCTGAAGGTGAGGTTGACGATGGTGCCCGACGCGACCGACAGCGTCGCGGGCTCGAAGCCCGGGTCGATGGGGTATTGGCCGCTCGTGCTCACGGAGAGATCGACCGTGCGGGCCGGCGCGCCGCTGCGCACGGTGGCCGTGACGTTCGCGGTGCCGTTGCCGGCCGTCGCGTTCCCCGACGCGCCCCCGTTGTCGTTGCCCGGGGGGGTCTCGGCCGCCTGGGGCGGGCCACCGGTGCAACCAGCGACGAGCAACGCGACGAGGACGAGCGCGACGGGCAGGGGGCGCAGCATGGGTCAGCAACCCGGGGAGTCCGTGTTAAGCGTTATGGTGCGTGGCATAGCCGTGTCTGCGCAACCTCTCTGCGAAGCCGCGCCGCGGCGCACCGCAACCCTGATATGTAACCAAATGGTTACGCATTTTGGAAGGTCGCCCATGGCCAAGATCGAGGTGGACGCGAGGATCGTCGCCGGCGGTCCCGGGAACGCGTGGTACGTCGCGTCGTTCCCGAAGTCGGTGACCGCGCGGCTCGGCACGAAGGCTGCGGTGAAGGTCGCGGGGACGATGAACGGCGCCGCGTTCCGGAGCAGCGTGTTCCCCAACGGCGACGGCACCCATCACCTCATGATCAACCGCGCGATGCGCGACGCGACGGGCCTCGGCGACGGCGACAAGGCGCGGTTCGTCCTCGCGCCCGACACGAAGCCGCGCGTCGTGCGCGTGCCGCCGGAGCTGCGGGCCGCGCTGGCGACGTCGCCGAAGGCGAACGCCAACTTCGCGAAGCTGGCACCCTCCCACAAGGCCGCGTACGTGGGCTACGTCACCGAGGCGAAGAAGCCCGAGACCCGCGCGCGGCGCGTGGCGCTGGCCGTCGCGAAGCTCGGCCGGGGCCGCGGGGCGTGGGAATGATGGGCCGCGCCATCGTGCACGAGGTCACGTACCCGCACCCGCCCGAGCGCGTGTGGCGCGCGCTGACCGACCCCGCGATGCTCGGCGAGTGGCTCATGGACACCACCTTCCGCGAGCCCAGGGTCGGGCACAAGTTCCGCTTCACCGCGAAGCCCATGCCCGGCTGGAATGGGATCACGGACTGCGAGGTCCGCGAGGTCGTGCCGCTGCGCAAGCTCAGCTACACCTGGCAAGGCAGCAACAACAAGGGCGAGCCCTACCCGCCGACGCTCGTCACCTTCACCCTGCAGCCCGCGCCCGGCGGCGGCACGACGCTGCGCCTCGAGCACACGGGGCTCGTGGGGCTCCGCGGCTGGATGATGTACATGGGCATGAACAACGGCTGGGGCCAGAAGATGCTGCGCGGCTCCCTGCCAGGCCTGCTCGACCGCGCCGCGCCCGCTCCGAAGGCCTGAGCCATGCCCCCCCGCGCCCGCGCCCGCGCTGGCGGCCGCCCCCGGCCGCCCGCGGCGGACGCGGCGTTCCGCGCCATCGCGGATCCCACGCGGCGCGCGATCCTGCTGGACCTCGGGGCCGCGGGCGAGCTCACGGCGGGCGACATCGCGGACAGGTTCGTCATCAGCCGGCCCGCGGTGTCGAAGCACTTGGCCGTGCTGCGCCGCGCCGGCCTCGTGCACGAGCGCCGCGCGGGGCGCGAGCGCCGCTACGCGCTGGACCACGCGCCGCTGCGCGAGGTCGGGGCCTACCTGGCGGCGCTCGACGCCTTCTGGGCCGGGCGGCTCGAGGAGCTCGGGCGCGCGCTCGATGACGCTTAGCTGCTGAGCCAGGGCATCAGCGATGCGCGCACCTCGGGTGCGAGGCCGAGGCCATCGGCCGCAGGAGCGTCCGCCCCGACGAGCATCGCAGGGCCCACCAGCTGGATGGCGGCCGTGCCGTCGCTGTCGGTGCTGTCCAGGTTCGTGGCAGCGGGGTTGTCCGCGCAGCCGCTCCCGACCGTGCAGCCGTCCGCGTAGGCCGCGACGACGCGGCCGTCGGGGGTCAGCACGAGGTCGGTGAAGTCCAGCAGGTTCTGGTTGGCGCAGTGGCCGTCGAGGCGCGTGCTGACGCATCCGATCTGGATCGGGTTCGCGTCCGTGTCCAGCTGGATCGTCACGAACGTGGGATCGGCGTCGAGGGCGTTCAGCGAGAAGGTGATGTACGCATGCCAGCGCGCCGTGTCGGCCACGTGGTCGGGCGCCTCGGCGTCGTCGTCCGTGCCATAGTACATCACCGCCATGCGGCCCGGGCTGCCCGCGACGCTCGAGGGCATGGCGGTGCTGCCGATGTGCGGCGGGCTGACCTTGGTCGAGACCGCGTCCCACGTGGAGCCCTTGTCGGCGGTCCTGGACATCCAGATGCCCTCGTCGGCGCCGCTCCAGAAGAGGTACGCGTTGTCCGCGGTGTCGATGGCCACGTCCGGGTTCTTGCGGTGCTCGCTGCTGCCGGCGTCGTTGCCCACCTCGAGGGCCTCCCATGCGCTGAAGCTGCTCGTGATGAGCACGAGGGGCCGGTTGCAGTCGCGCTTGGGGATGATCATCTCGCCCGTCGAGAAGGACCGCACGCGGCCGTGCAGGCCGCCGTCGCACACGTTGCCGACCGTGAAGGCTTGGACGGGGAAGGTCAGGCCGCCGTCGAGGCTCATGGCGATCTTGCCCTGCGAGCCCGTGTTCCACGCGAAGAACACCGCGTTGGGGTACAGCACGAGCGGGTTGACCCCCCCGGGCGGGTGCGCGAGGATGTGGTTCGGCGGGATCGGCCCGGTGTGGACCTTCTGGTGATCCACGAACAGCGGCTCGGGCACCGCGCTGCAGAAGCGCACGTTGTCGCCCTCCCAGAGGCGCAGCGGCGCTGCCCCGGCCGTGTCGGTCCAGGCTGCCCAGGAGCAGCCGGCGCCGCCCGGCGCGAAGATGAGTTGGTCGTTGTACACGCGGCCCGTGTCGCGATCCACCCAGATGTAGGGGTCGAACGTGACGACGGGCCCGTTCGCGGCCGTCACGTCGAGCCACGACGCGCCGTTGTCCTCGCTGCGCATGGTGCGGAGCAGGGCCTGTAAGAAGATGCGGCCCTCGGCGTCGACGCCGACGCTTGGTTCGGGGCCATTGAAGCCGACGAACGCCGTGCGGAAGT
>DASYRW010000088.1:0-13247 GCA_036003985.1 Thermoplasmatota archaeon | reverse complement strand
TGGCCGGGGCCGTGGGCATCCGCATCGGCTACGCGGCGAGCCTGCGCGGCGTGCTCGCGGGCAGCTTCGCGGCCAGCATCACGCCCGCCATGCTGGGCGGCGAGGCCGTGCGCGGCTACGTCCTCGCGCGACAGGAGGCGCAGGTCGGCGCCGCGGGGGCGGCCATCCTCGCGGAGCGCCTGCTCGACATGCTCGTGTTCCTGGCCGGTGGCGCGAGCTTCGCGGCCCTCTACGCGCGCGTCGTGCAGGGGCCGGTGGCGTGGGCGCTGGCCGCGGCGATGGTCCTCCTCGGCTTCGGGCTCGGCATGGTGGCGCTGGCCGCTGCGAAGCCCGCCCTCGTGCGCGGCTGGGCCACGCGGCTCGGCGCCTGGGCCGGCCGGCACGACGCGGCGAAGCGCGAGCGGTGGCGCCTCCGCGCGGGCCGGGAGTTCGACCAGTTCCGCGAGGCCCTCGGCGTCCTGGCGCGCCAGCCGCGGGCGTTGCTCGTCGCGGCGCTGCTCACGGGCGCCATGTGGATCACGGAGATGGGCGTGCTGTGGGCCGTGCTGCAGGCCTTCGGCGTCGCGCTGCCCTTCCCGCTGGTCGTGCTGGGCGGCATGCTGCTGCTGCTCGTGATGACCACGCCCCTCGCGCCCGGCGGCAGCGGCGTGGCAGAATTGGGCGCCGCCGCAGTCTTCGGCGCGCTCGCCCCCGGCCTCAGCCCGCTCTTCGCGGCCGTGTGGCGGGGCTGCACGTTCTACATGAACCTGGCCGTCGGCGGTTGGGCCGCCGCTGGCCTCTGGAGGGCCCGGCTCAACGCTGCCGGGATTGCTCCACAAGCCGCTCGATGAGCGTGCGGCGGGAATAGTGCCGGCGAAGCTGCTCGACGAGGCTCACGTTCGAAGGTTGTGCACTTCCGGGCTATTTGTGCCTTGCGCGACAGGACAAAGCCCTCCCGCTCGCAGCATCGCCGTTCGGTCAAGCCTTCGATGCTTGGCCGAGGGCGGCGAGCCAAGGATCGAACATCGCCAGCCCCTCGCGCGGGCCGGCGGCCTCCGCTACCACCACGGCTTGGGGTCCGCGCGCTTGGACGAACAGCGGTGCCGGTGGGGCGACGGCCTTCGCGGTCGCGGCATCGACGAGCACCTCGATGCGCACCTTCATGCAGCTGCCTCCAGGCGCGCGCGCAACAGTTCCCACGCTTCCCCGGCGCGGCCCGCCGGCACCTCGAGCACAGCCCGCGCGCCCAGCGAGGAGCCCGTGCCCCCGAGGCCCTGGGCCACTTCCCACGCTGCTTGGCCGAGCAGGCGCGGGGAGGCGCCGGGCGCGGCCACGTGGAGCGCGCCGGGCCCCGCGAGGACCCCGACGGGCGCGCCGGCGCGCAGCGCGAGGGAGCCCGCGAGGGACAGGTCCGCGGCGAGGTCGGGCTCGGCCGTCCAAGGCAAAGGCGCGGCGCGGTCGCCCTCGAGCTTCAGCAGCGCCTGGAGCAGCCGCTGCGCGCGCGCCTCCGCGAGGGGCCGGGCTTGCGGCTCGCCGCGCGCGTCGCCGAGCGCGAGCGTCAGGGCGAGCCCAGGCCGCTCGGCGCCGCAGGCCGCGCCCGTGAGCGCCGCGAGCTCGCGGGCACTGCCGCCGGGCCAGGGGCCGCGCAGGTCGGGCTCGAGGAGCGGCCAGCAGGCGGCGGCGGGCGCGCCGCTCGCGAGCACGTGCAGGGTGAGCGCGGACGCGAGCTTCCCCGCGTCGGCCTCGCCGAGCGTTTCGGCAGGCACGCCCGCCTCGAGGCCGAGGCCTTCGAGCAGCCGCTTGGCCGCGCGGGCGCGGCCGCCTAGCCCCGGCAGGTAGGGCTGGACGCTGTCCGCGAGCCGCTCCACGAGGGGCCCGCTCGGCAAGGCCGGCACCCACCCCGCTTTGCAGCCCTGCTGCTCCGCGGCCTCGGCGAGCTGCGCGCGCAGGCCCTCGCCCCCCGCCAGCGGGCCGGTCGCGTCGAGCCCCGCCAGCGCGGGCAGCGCCGGCGCGCGCGCGTCGAGTTGGCGCGCGAGATCCCACGCGAGGGTCGCGGCCGTGCACGGCACGTCGCCATCGCCGCCGGCGGTGACGCACTCCTTCGCGAGCGTCAGGCGCGGCCGGCGCGGGTCCACGAGCACGACGCGCTCCAGCCCTGCGCCGTCGAGCAGCGGCGCCTCGCGGCCGCCGATCCCGATGAGCACCACGGGCTGCCCCGGGGCCTCGTCGGGCAGGTGCAGCAGGCTCTCCCTCGTGAGGGCCGGGACGAACCGCGCGTGCCACGGCACGCCGGCGCGGCGTAGCGCGAGGCCGAGCAGGCCGCCCGCGAGGACGCTGTCGGCGTCGGGCGCGACGAGGATCGGCACCACATCCGCGTCCCTGAGGAGGGCCGCGGCCCGCCCCAGATCAGCCATGGGACCTCACTCGACGAGGAGCTGGGCCTGGGCGGGCTCGTACTTCCAGTCGGCGGGCAGGCGGCCCTGGCGCTTGTAGTAGAGCGCCAGGCGCCTGATCTTGGACTCGATGAGCTGCAGCCCGCGCGCGTTGTGGTGGTCCTTGCGGTGCGTCGCGAGGTGCTTCGTGCGCAGGTTCACCGCGCGGCGCATGAGGTTGGTGATGTCCTCGGGGATCTGCGGGGTGAGGTTGTGCTCGCCGAGGATCTGGGACACGGTCTTGCCCGTCGCCTGCTTGACGTTGGGCACGGCGTGGAGGTCGCGAAGCCGCAGGCCGATCTCGGCCGCCTGGACGCCGTCGCGGCTCATCTTGACCACGATGTCCTCGACCTCGCGGGCGGTCAGGCCGGTCCACTTGGGAGGGCCTGTGACAACACGGCGCGTCGGCGCGGCGCGCGGGGCCGCGGTCTGCTTCGCGGTTGGCATGGTGATGCACCTTCGGGATCCCCGCGCGCGTTCCCGGCAAAGCGGGCGCGAGAGGGGTCGCCGTCGGCCTCCCAAGGTGGCGCCCCTATTTGAGCCTTAGCTTGCCGGGCACGGCGCGTGGACCAGCGCGCGGCGGCGAAGGCCTCTTGGCCCTGGCTGGACATGGCCCCGCGATGGCCCTCCACTGCCCCAATTGCCCGCTCTGGTACGGGGCCGAGAACGACGAGTACGGCCCGTGCCAGGTGAAGCACGCGCGGGGCGACGCGCGCTTCGTCACGTTCGGCAACCACGCGTGCGACGAGGGCTTCGACGAGTCCAGCTGGCGGTAGCGGCCCATGATCAGCGCGTTGGAGGAGCGCGACCTGGAGGGGGCCGCTGCGCTGCTGGCCCAGGAAGGCTGGACGTTCACGTCGCGCGAGCTCGCGCGCGTGCTCGCGACGGGGCCGGGCCTGAGCGTCAAGGCCGAGGGCGGCGGCGCCCTCACGGGCATGGTGATGGTGGCGCGGCACGGCGCCCTCGCGTGGATCGGCAACGTGGTGGTCGCGCCGGACCAGCGCGGCCAGGGCCTCGGCGAAGGGCTGGTCCAGGCCGCGTTGGCGCGCATCGACGCGGCCGGCCTCGGCACGACCAAGCTGTGCAGCGTGCCCAAGGCGCAGACCCTCTACGCCCGCCTGGGCTTCCGGCCCGAGGGCGACGTGCACACCTGGGGCAAGTTCCACGACCGGCCCACCCGCCGGCCGGTCGAGGCCGAGGTGCTGCTACCCCACCACCTCGCGGAGTTGGCCGCGCTGGACCGACGCGCCTTCGGCGCCGACCGGCGCGCGCTGCTCGAGCTCCTGCTGCGCGACTACCCGGACACGGGCGTCGGCGTCCGCGAAGCGGACAAGCTGGTGGGCTACGCGTTCCTCAAGCACGGCGCCGAAGGCAGCGAGCTCGGGCCGATGGTGATGGGCGAGCCCTCGCCGGCCCTCGCGGCCCAATTGCTCGACGGCGCCCTGGGCTTCCGCTTGCAGGGCGGCGCGGCGAGCATCGAGTGCACCATGCCCGCGGACCACCCGTGGATGGCCTGGCTGCTCGAGGATCGCGGCTTCGCGTACCGGGACCCCAAGCACCGCATGGTGCGGGGCCAGGCCTTGGACCAGGACTGGCTCGCCTGCGCGCTGCTGGGCGGGCTGGAGAAGGGCTAGCCGCGTGGGAACCCGGGTCGGTGCAAGCGCGCGCCGGAGCAACCTTCATGGCCTGCAGCCAGCATGGCGGCGCGTGCGCCTGCACTCCACGGCAGCCGGCCGCGCGGTCCCCTTCGCGCCGGCCGACGGCCGCACGGTCACGATGTACGTGTGCGGCCCCACGGTCTACGCGGAGCCGCACCTGGGCCACGCGCGCAGCGCGTTGGTCTACGACACGCTGCGCCGCCGTTTTCGGCAGAAGGGCTGGCGCGTCAAGCACGCCATGAACTTCACCGACATGGCCGAGGAGATCGCGCACAGGGCTAGCCTCGAGGGCCGCACGATCCGCGACACGGCGCGCAAGTACGCGACGCTCTACCTGCGCGACACGGCGGGGCTGCGGGTGCTCCGGCCCACGCACCTCACGTGGGCGAGCAAGTTCGTGCCGCGCATGGTGGAGGACATCCAGGCGCTGCTCGACCAGGGCTTGGCCTACGAGCAGGACGGCAGCGTGTACTTCGACACGGTCAAGGGCCACCCGCTGGGCATGGTGAGCCGCGTCGCGTTCCACGACGTCACGGCGGGCGAAGCGCCGCGCACGGGGCGCAAGGACCCCGGCGACTTCGTGCTGTGGCGCAACAGCCACGACTGGGGCGAGTGCTGGATCGCGCCCTGGAGCTGCGGTCGGCCAGGATGGCACAACCAGTGCAGCGCCATGGCGCTCCGCACCCTTGGGCCCACCCTCGACCTGCACGGCGGGGGCGTGGACCTCGCCTTCCCCCACCACGACAGCGAGGCCGCCGTCGCGCAGGCCCTCACGGGGAAGCCCCTCGCGCGCCACTGGCTGCACAACGGCCACGTCACCGTCTGGAAGGAGAAGATGTCGAAGTCGCGGGGGAACTTCGTGCTCGCGCGCGAGGCCACGCGCCGCCATGGCCCCGACGCGGTGCGGCTGTTCCTGCTCAGCGCGCGCTACCGCGACACCCTCGACTACGACCCCAAGGCGATGCGCTCCTGGGCCAGCCTCGCGCGCACGCACCACAAGGCCTTGCAGGCCGCGGCGCGGCATGCTGGGAGAGCGCGGCCCTCGGTGGATTGGGATCCTTGGCGCGCGGAGTTCGCGGCCGCCCTCGACGACGACCTCGACACGCCGCGCGCCATGGGCCTGCTGCGCGAGGCAGCGCCGCGCATCGCGCGCAGCCCAGGCAAGGGCGCGGACGCAGCCGCGGCGGCGCGTGCGCTGAGGGAAGCGAGCTGGGCCCTCGGCTTGGACGCGCGCATCCAGCCTTAGGGCCGCGCGTCGGCCACGAGGTCCTCGACGCGCACGGCGTACGTTGCGTCGACGGGCACGTGGCACTTCGCGTACACGGCCGTGGGGTGGTCGCTCTTGGCCGGGTGGCTGTACTCGAGGACGCGGAAGCCCTTCCACACCTCGGCGGTGACCACCAGCTCGTCCTGCGCACGGCGCTCGCCCGTGATGGGCCGCGGCCCGGGCGCGGCGACCTCGGCCCGCACGCCCTTGCGGCGGTAGTCGAGGAGGAGCACGAGGAGCAGCAGCACCATCAGGCCAGCGCCCCACTGCGCCCAGTCGTCGAGCGTGATGGTGGGCTCGAGGCCCTTGAGCACGATGACGTTGCTCCCGATGAGCGCGACCCACAGGAAGTAGGCCACGCCGATCATGAGCACCACGTGGGGCACGCCGAGGCGCAGCTTGCGGCGCTCGCGCTCGCGGGTCGCGACCTCCAGCAAAGCCCAGCTACTCAGCGCCGGCATCGGTCCTCACCTTGATCGTCCCGCTCTTGCCGCAGTGCGGGCACGCCGCGATCAGCGGCCGCGCGCCCGTGTCCTCCACCGGGAAGACCTCGCCGCACTGCTTGCAGCGGATCGTCATGCGCTGCATGGCGGGGGCGGTCAAAGGCTCTTCGGCCACAGCATAAGAAGGCACCCTCCGCGCCTCGCGGTACAGCCACACTTCGAGGCCGATGAGGACCACCAGCACCAAGATGATCACCAGCCGGGCGCCGGCGTTGCTCGCCCCGGTCAGCAGGAACAGGCCGACGATGGCCAGCACCACGGCCGCGGCCAAGCTCGCGAGGTGCAGGCTGCGGATGCGCCCCGCGTCCATCAGAGTCCCCTCCGGCGGAGCCCCGCACCGGCGAGCACGACGACCACCGCCGCGAGGCCCACGATGACGAGCGCGTCGAGCCCGATGCCGCCGCCGCGCACCGTGAGGGTGCTGGCGCCCTGGATCTCGAAGGGCTGGCCGTCGGCGTAGGTGCCCACGACGACGACGCGGTACACGCCGGGCTCGCGCACGATGAAGGTGGCCTCGTACGTCGTGGAGCCGGGCGGGTTCTGGTCCATCGGCGCGCGGTCCACGATGCGCCCATCGCGCAGCAGCTGCGCCTGGATGTCGGCGACCGCCTTGGCGATCGTCACGCGCACGCGGACCTGCTGGCCCACGTCGATCGTTGCGCTGTCGAAGATGGGCGTGCCGCTGCTGGCGTTGCCGCCGAGGGTCACGTTCAGCACGCGGGTCGTGCGGTTGTTGAAGGGCTGGTTGTCCACGGCGTCGAGGCGCACCTGGTAGGGCCCGGGCACGAGGTCGGTGGTGCTGAAGCTCTTCACGCGGCGGCCCTGCTCCTCGTTGCTCAGCGGCACGGCGCGGAGCTGCACGTCGCCGCTGCGGCGCAGGCTCAGCGCCACCGAGACGGGATCACCGTCGAGGTCCCCGGTGTCCCAGCGCACGGTCATCGTGCTTCCGACGCTCTCGCCGTCCGAGGGCTCGAGCACCTGCAGGCGGGGCGGGTGGTTCTCGGCCGTGAAGCACTCGGGCGCGATGCTGCTGCCGTTGGAGCCCGTGTTGCCCAGGAAGTCGGAGGCCTCGATGTAGTAGCAGACGCGCGTGCCGCGGCGCGTGCTGCCCAGCTCCGCGAACCAGCCGCGCGTCTCGCCGAGGCGCTGCATCGCGACCGGTTGGTAGCCTGCGACATCGGTGCGGAAGAACAGCGTCGCGTTGGCGACGTCCGCGTAGAGGTCGGTGATGATGGCGCTCACGTTGGCCCCGCCGGGCGTTTGGGAGCGCACCACGTTTTGGACTTGGGGCCCCTGGGTGTCGAGGATCAGCGCCATGGAGCGCTCGGGCTCGGCGTTGCCCGCGTTGTCGAGGCTCTGGAAGCGGACCGTGTAGGAGCCGTCGGGCCGGCCCGCGAGGGTGAAGGTCGCGCTGCTGCCGGGCACGTCCTGGGTGCTGACGGCTTGGCCCGCCGCTTCCACGGTGTAGCGCACGGCTTTGAGGCCGCTCACCACGATGGGGTCGGCGTCGGTGCCGACGAGGCTGATGTTCGTGTCGCCGCGCACCACCACTTGCTGCCCGGCGGTGCCGCACGGGACCGGGAAGGAGCGCGAGCAGCTCACGGTGGTGCGGGGCGGCTGCCCGTCCACGGTGAAGTTCCACTGCACCGACCCGGTGAGCTGGTCGGGGCTGCCGTCCTTGGCCGTGACGTTGACCGCGACGTTGGCGCCGTGGCCGAACTGCGAGCCCAACTGGAAGCTGACGCGGACCGTGTGGGGGAAGGGGTTGGCGTCGAGGGGCGTCTTGACGAGCAGCAGCACCGGCTCGGTGGCGGTGCCGTTGGGGCCGACGCGCACCTCGATGGTGTCGCTGCGCACGCCCTGCAGCGGGTCGCTCACGTCCACGCTCACGCTGCCCCCCCGCGCGCCAAAGGCGCCGGGCGCAGGGCTCAGGTTGCTGTAGCTGGGGCCCAGGTTGCCGGCCACGGTGAAGGTCTTGACCGGCGAGTCCGCGGGGTTGTTGGCGCTGTCCACGACGTGCACGATGAGCCTGTACGCGCCTTCCGGCAGCTGCGAGCCGGGCCCGGTGGTGACGTTGTCCGTCGCGTACACCGTCGAGACGTTGCTCAGCCGCGCCATGGGCAGGCGCAGCACTTCGGCGCCGTTGTCGCGCTGCACGACCGCCTCGACGGTGATGCGCGTGTCGTCGTCCACGTTGGCCGAGAAGCTGATGTTGGTCGTGGCCTGGACGTCGGTGACCTCGATGCCGGGCGCGCCCGCGATGTTGACCTGCGCGTTGGCGACGGTGGGCGAGCGCGTGTCCTGCACCACGAGCAGGAACTTGGTCGGATTGCAGCCGTCGATGGACGGCGAGCACACGCTGCCGTTGGTGTTGCTGTAGCTCCAAGTGTGGTTGGCGTCCTTCACCCCGATGACCCAGCGGTAGCTCCCCGCCTGGTCGAGCAGGCTGCCCAGGCCCGTGCCGATGCGGGCCTCGTAGATGCCGGTGCGGTTGGGCGCGTCGAAGTACGTTCCACCGGGGTGCGTCATGTTGAACGAGTGCACCAGCACATCGGCGGTGCCGTTCGAGCGGTACACGTCCACGACCGCGGCCTTCAGCGGTCCAGCGGTGGTGTTCACCGTGAGGTTGGCCCGCACGACGGCGTCGGTGAGCGCGTTGATGCTGTTGCCCGAGGCGCCCCCGACGCTCACGCCCGTGATGGTCGTGTTCGGCGCGGCCCACAGCTCGAAGATGTAGAGCGGCGTGCCCGGGAAGCCGTTGGCGCGGTAGCCGCACGTCGGCGAGCCCGCGTCGCCCACCCACATGGTCACGTTCCACGGCCCGGGTGAGTCGAACCTCACCGACTGCGCGGCGAAGGCCGTGCTGGGGTTGTAGTTGCAGCCCAGGTCGGCGCCGGAGAGCGTGCCGTTGGTGGTGATCTCGCCGCCGCTCGTGCTGTCGAGGGCGAAGGCGGCGCGGAAGGTGAAGTTGTAGCAGTTCGCGCTCGTGTCGGTGCACGGGTACACCGAGGCCGTCGGAGAAGGCTGGCCGTTGGGCAGCACGGTGGTGTCGCAGGCGACCTCCTGCGCGCCGGCCGGCGTGTTCGCCGTGGCGTTGTTCCAGCACACCGGCTGGACCGTGTAGTTCCCGCGGAAGTTGCCGTCCGCGTCCCACAGCGCGATGGTCTTGCGCGCGGTGCTCTTCCACTCGTTGGCGAGCCCGGTGGCGTCGGGGGGCACGCGGAAGGTGAGGTTGAGGGCGTTGCCCACCTGGACGGGCGTCGCCTGCCCGCCCGGCGTGAAGTTGCCCGGCGGGACGTAGGCGGTGTGGTTGAGGTTGCACGTGATCGACGACGCGTTCGTGGTGGTGATGTCCTGCGTGCAAACCTTGACCGCGACGCTCTCGACGATCTTGGGGAAGTCCGTGAGGAGCAGGCTGAACACGCTGCTGCTGACGTTGTGGACCGCGTCCTGGGCCTGCACGAAGATGCTATAGCTGCCCTCCTGGGCGTAGCTCGAGTTGAACCACCACTCGTACCTCTTCGCGTCCGAGGCGTTGGCCACGATGCCGCCGATGGCGTCGTTCACCACCGGGAACGCGAGGTTCGTGCTGTCGGGGTACGTGACGTTGACGAAGATGTGGTTGTGGGCGGTGTCCGTGAAGTCCGCGTCGTCGGTCAGGATGCCGCTGATGTTGATGCGCGCGTTGGCGCGGCCCGTGCACGGCGGATTCGTCGGGCAGGTGACGTTGCCGATGGCGGGCGTGTCCACGTCCAGCACAGCGATCTCGGTCTCGGCGACCACCCGGTTGTTGGTCTCGTTCAGCTCCGTCGCGAGGGTCCGGCCGGTGCGGTTGGCCGCGTCCACCACGAGCACGATGCTGTGCACGCCGGCCTTCAGGGCCTGCGCCGAGGTGAACTCCTTGCCCTCGCCGGTCTCGCCGGCGGTGAGGTTGTCCTGGAAGCTGAACAGCTCGTGGTTCGCGTCCGCCACGTCGACGTACACGCGGGCCCAGACGGCGTCGCCGTCGCGGCTGTGGCAGATGCCCGCGACCTCCGCGGCGGTGCCCGCCTCCAGCACGGAGCCGGCGAAGTGGCTGCCGGCGTTGCTCATGCGCACCTGGCCCTTGACATTGTCGCCCTCGCGGGTCGGCTGCGTGACCCACTCGCCCACGAGGTCGGGCGCGGCGATGTCGAAGATGTGGTCCGTGGTGGGGTCGGCGGGGAAGGCGTTGTTGCCCTCCTCGGTCTCGGGGTAGGCGCCGTCGCTGTCCACGATCACCTGCAGGCTCCGCAGCCCGGCCTTGCCCACCATCGAGTAGTTGCTCATGTTGAGGATCAGGTGGACGCTGTCGTGGGGCGCTACGTAGACCTTGTAGAGGTCGCCGAGGAAGCTGCCGACGGGGAAGAGGCCGTCCTTCGTGGCGATGCGCAAGGGCAGGCCGCCGGTGTGGTCGCCGCCGGCGCTCGTGTAGGGGTGGGCGAAGAAGCCCGCGTCGCCGTCGTTGGCGAGGGTGATGTTGAAGTGCACCTGGCTGGGCGCGCTGGGCGAGTTCTCCGAGCACGGCGTCGTGCCCGTCGTCACCGTGGGGTAGCGCGTGTAGTTGAGCAGCGAGCTCAGCGGCTCGTGGGCGCCGGGGCCGGTCTCCGGCGCGTTCGCGCCCGCGTCGAAGTGCTCCACGAAGTTGACCTCGGTGACCCGCAGGTCGGGCTTGGAGTTGACCCAGTATCCCCACGTGACGGAGCCGCTGCCAGGGGTGAGGTCGGGCGCGCAGTAGTTCGTCGGCGGCGTCCCGAACTGCGTGGAGGGCACGAGGAGCAGCGAGGCGTTGATGTCGCCGCGGCCCGCCTCGGAGCCTGCGGTGAAGGAGAACTTCTTGGACCCGGGCACGTCGGCGCGCACGGTGTCGGGGTCGAAGGGCGAGATGGCGGTGCCGTCGGGCCGCTCGATGGTGATGTTGAGGTCCACGACGCCGCTGCCGCCCTCCTGGGTGACGCCGAGGAACACCGTGACCTCGATGGTCTGCCCGGTCTCGGCGTAGAAGGGCGAGGCGACGACCTTCGTGATCTTGGACGTGCACGCGCTCGGCGGCGTGGGCGGCTCGGGCGGCGTGACCTGGGCCTCGACCGGCCCCAGCACCGCGATGGCGGGCGCCAGGAGCAGGGCAACCAGGAGGAGGCTGTGCGTCACCCGCGTCGGCTTCAGGACCTGCGTCACGGCGACCACCGTAGCTACCTTTCCGCCCAGGTCCCCGGACCCGAAGCCCCCACGGGCCTGGTCGCGATTTAGACTTTTTGGATGCCCTGGAGGGGGATACGCGGGGCTGCGCGGACGCGCCGCGGACCGTGGCTGCGCGGGATAAGCGTTGTGAAAATGTGAGCGGGGCGCTCGGAGGGGCCCCCCGCTCACGGCGCAGGCGCGGAGCCAGCGCCGACGCCCGCGCGGCTCCTGGAGGGACCGCCCCGCGGGGTGTCACGCGCTGCCATTGCCACGACCAACAGCCGTCGCTGCCCGTGGGCGGGCCCTCAGGTTGGAAAGAGCCTTATAGAAGGACGGAACGTAATTGCCTCGGCCATGCGCGCCGACCTCATCGAACGCACCCGCGAGGTCCTGCGCCGCGCTGGCTTCCAGCTCAGCGAGCCGTCCCACCCGCGAGCCGTGAGCTTCGACATGGTCGCACGGCGAGGCGCGTCGTTGCTGCTGGTGAAGGTGTTCACGAACGCCGACAGCCTCAGCGAGGTCCTGGGCGCGGAACTGCGCTGCCTCGCAGGCCTGCTCCAGGCCTCCCCGCTGCTGGTGGGCGAGCGCAGCAGCGCAGGGCCCCTCGAGGATGGCGTGATGTACTTCCGCCACCGCGTGGCGCTCGTCACGCCGGCGACGCTCGAGCAGGCGCTCGTCGGCGATCAACCGCCCCTCGTGTATGCGGCGCCCGGTGGCTACTACGTGATGATCGACGGTGCGACGCTGCGCGGGCTACGCGCGGCGCGCGGCCTGAGCCTCGGCCAGATCGCCGAGGCCGCGGGCGTGAGCCGCCGGGCCGTGGCGATGTACGAGGAGGGCATGGGCGCGCTGGTCGAGGTGGCGGAGCGCCTCGAGCAGTTCCTCGGCGAGCCCCTCGTGCGCCCCGTGGACGTGTTCCGCCCGCCCGACCCGCAGGCCCCGCCGGCCTTCGACCCCGCGCGCGTGCGCGAGGCCCTCGAGCGGCAGGTGCTGGCCCGCATGTCGCAGCTGGGGTTCCGCGTCGTGCTCACCGAGCGCGCGCCCTTCAACGCGGTGAGCCAGGACCCGCGGCGCGACGAGACGCTCATCCTGACGGGCATCGGCGAGCTGCAGCCCGAGATGGCCGAGCGCGCCCGCGCGCTGCTGAGCATCGCCTTCATCGCGGAGCGCGAGGTCGCGATCTTCGTGCGCGACCGCAAGGCCAGGGAGCAGGTCGAGGGCGCAGCGGTCATCTCGCAGGACGAGCTGGCCGGCATGGACGAGCGCGGCGAGGTCCTCGACCTGATCCGCGAGCGCGCGAAGCCCGCGCGCGAGGCCCAGGAATCCTAGCCGGCCTTCTGCGCCTTCATCGCCGCGGCCTTCTCGAGCGCGGCCTTCTTGCGCGCCTCGAGCTCCTCCGGTGTGAGCTTGGGCTTCGGCATCGCAGGGGGCGCGGCCGCAGCGGCTGGCGCAGGCGCGCCCGGCGCGGGCTCGCCGGGCAGCTCGATGCCGGCGCCGCGCGCCACCAGCTGCAGCACGTCCACGACGCGCACGCCCTTGCCGGCACGCTGGCTCAGCTCCGCCAGCCAAGACTCGCAGAGCGGGTTGCTCGTGACGAGGGTCGCGGCGCCGGCCGCCTTGGCGATGTCGAGCGCGCGCAGGCCCACGAGGTCCGCGACGTCGGGGTGCGCTTCGCGCATGCCGCCAGGCGCGCCGCACGGCAAGATGGGGAGCGGCGCGACCTGCAAGCCCGGCACCTTCGCCAGCAGCTTGAGGCTCCACGCGTCGGGGGCTTCACAGGGCTCGGTGAAGTGCACCTGCTCCGGCACCTGGGACGTGAGCTGCAGCGCCTTGCCGACGAGCGGAAAGAGGAACTCGGGCGCGTGCTTGACCTGCAGCGTCCACGTGAGGTCGCGCTCGGCCGCGACCTCGGGCCAGAACGCGCGCATGGTGAGCGCGCACGCCGCGTCCGCGACGACGATCGTCTCGGCGCCGGCCGCGGCCTTGAGGATCGCTTTCATCGCGGCTTCGGCCTGCTTCGCGGCGGCCTCGCGCTGGCCCGTGAACCACAGCGTGTGGCCGCAGCAGGGCTCGGCGGCGCCGAGCGTGGTCACCGCCCCAGCCTTGCGCAGCAGCTCCAGACCCGCGCGCGCGACGACGGGCCGGTCGTAGGCCGCGCGGCAGCCGGCGTAGTAGAGCACCTTCGCTCCCGCGGTGGGCGTGAAGCCCT
>DASYRW010000087.1:0-4663 GCA_036003985.1 Thermoplasmatota archaeon | reverse complement strand
TCCTGCCGATCTTCTTCGGCCTCGTCGCGGGCTCGGCGGTGGGCGGCGTCATGTACCAGGTGTTCGTGCGCGACCAGGCGCGCCCAGCCCTGTACTGGGGCGTCGCCGCCGCGGTGGGCTTCGCGTGCATCGGTGGCCTGCTCGTCATGAACCGCCGCATGGCGCACCGCGCGCCGGCCGGCGACGTGATCAGCAAGCGCAGCGAGCGCGTGCTCGCGAGCCGCGCCGCGCCCGTCGCCGCGCTCGTCCTCGTGCCGCTGGTGGTGCTGGCCGGCATGTCCGTGGGTGTCGTGCAGCCCCCGGCCGGCGCGGGGCCCCCCGTGGCCCTCGACGGGTCGGTGCCGGGCGCGCTGCAGTCCGCGAGCCTGGCGCCCATCAACGGCACGACCGACGAGGGCGCCTCGACGAGTCAGGTGGTCACGCTCCCCGCCGGCGCGCGCAACGTGACCTTCACGCTGCGATGGACCGACGAGCCCTCTTCGAGCCCTGCGGGACCGCTGCCCCTCCCGGTCCAACCCGCGGCGAACCAGCCCGACACGTTCGCGCTGCACGTCGCGCTGCCCAATGGCAGCATGCTCATGGACGAGAACGCGAACCCGCAGGGCGGCGAGGGCAGCGTCGTGCTCTCCCTTCCTGCCGAGCTGGGCGCGGGCAGCTACAACGTGACCGTCGAGCTCACCAACGCGGGCGACGCGCAGGTCGCGCCAGGGGTCGCAGCTCCTGGAGGCAACGACGCGAGCAACGCGTGGACGCTCGACGTGGCGTACCGCACGCCCGTCGCGGCACCGACGCCGCCGTGAGCCTCAGCCGCGCAGCTCCTCCATCTCCTTGTCCACCTGCTGCAGCTGGCGCTCCTTGCGCTCGCGGATGCCTGCGAGGACATGGTCCGTGATCTCGCCGCGGGCCTTGCGCTCCTCGGCGATGCGGATGCTTTGGAGGATGTCCTCGCGCTTCGCCTCGAGGATGAGCCGCTTCTTGTCCCACGCGGCCGCGTCGGCCTCGGCGTGCTGCTGCTGCACGACCTCGGCGGTCGCGGTGCCGCCGTCGCCGGCCTTGCTCTTGCGCAGGTCGCGGAGCGTCTGGGAGCGCGGCTGCACCTTCGGCGGGCGGTGGTGGTACGCGAGGTAGCCGATGCCGCCCGCGGCCACGGCGAGGATGGGCAGCTGCAGCTCCCAGTGGATGCGCGTGGCGGGCGTCTTCACCACGACGATGCTCTGCGTGACCGAGAAGGGCACCGCGACGTCGCCGCTGCCGGCGGCCACCCACGCTCCGCCCTCGAGGCGCTCGAGGCTCGCGCGCACGGTCAGCTGATGAGCGCCGATGGGCGCCTCGGCCGCCGCTTGCACCAGCACGGCGGTGACCGGCGCCCCGAGGCCGCCGCTGCTGGTGTTGAAGGGCGTGCTCTGCCACGTGGGGTTCGTGAACGTCAGCCAAGCGGGCCCGCTCGCGTTGGTGGAGAGGCGCCACTCTCCGGGCGCGCGCGGCACCGCGAGCACGCAGGCGAGCGACGGGAACCCGCGGCTGATGTTGTGGTCGGGGCGCGTGAGGGTGCCGCCCTGGCAGCTGGCGGTGCCCGCGCCGATGGAGGAGCTCTGCGCCCACGCGTAGATGTCCACGCCGCCGAGGGTCTGGCGCACCGCGAAGCTGGGCACGGGCTCGAGGACCTGCAGCGTGTAGGTGGCGTTGGCCCGCGCTTGGAACACGTACTGGTCCTCCTCGGCGCGCCAGCTCTCGACCTCCACGCGCAGCTCGACGGGGCCCGGCGGTGCAGCGACGGGGAGGTAGGCCTGCAGCGCGTGGTCGCCCGAGGGCGAGGTGTCGTTGAGGTCGCACGTGATGTGGAGCTGCGCCGCTTGGCACGGGCGCACGACCAGCTGAGGGATGGTGCCGTTGCCTTCGACCTGCCGCAGCGCGTCCGGGGTGGTGGTGAGGGTCGCGCGCATCTGGTAGGTGCCGTTGGCGGTGCGGTTGGCCTTGATGTACATGATGCCGGCCGTGCCGGCGGTGAAGTTGAGGTTGAACAGCGTACCCAGCGGGTTGCCAGGGTCGGGCGCGAGGGTCGCGGCCGCGGCGGCGTCGCGCATGATCCACATCGTGACGTTGAGGTCGCCGACGCGCACGTCGCGGAGCGTGGGGATCGTGAGGCCGGGGTTGCCGGGGAACTGCGCCTGCGCCGGCGCGAGGAGGAGCGGCGCGGCCACCAGGAGCAGCAGGAGCGCCGGGACGGCGCGGGACATGGGGGCGGCATGGGCTTGCCCCATTTGAACGTTGCCGGGCCCTCGCACCACGCCGCGCCCGCGCGGCGCGCCCGGCGCATCTTTTTATAGCCCCAGGACTTGGGGGGCCCTGCGAGGTGGGTGCATGCAGGCCTACCGGGTCAGCGGCGAATACGAGCACGGCGCGCTCAAGCACTGGTCGCGCTTCCACTACGAGTTCATCTGCGGCTCCGAGCAGGAAGCCCGGGAGCGCGCCCTCTCCATCCTGGGCTCCAAGCACCGGGTGCGGCGCCGCTTCGTCACCATCGAGGAGGTCAAGCCCATCACCGCGGACGAGGCCACCGACCCCCTCATCCAAACGCTGCTCACGAAGGCCTGACCATGGCCGCGCCCGCCGACCAGGACGTCGCCGCCGCCCAGCGCGAGCTGCGCGAGGCGGTCCAGGTCGGGGAAGCCCTGCAGGGCGAGCTGCAGAACATCGAGGAGCAGCTCGGCTACCTCCGCGCCCTCACGCAGGAGTACCAGCGGGCCCGCGCGACCCTCGAGGCCCTCAAGCCCCTGAAGCGGGGCGAGGAGGTGCTGCTGCCGATCGGGGGCGGCAACTTCGTCCGCGCGTCCCTGGCGGACGCGGACAAGGTCATCAGCGGCATCGGCGCCGGCGTGAGCGTCGAGGGCTCCATCGAGGCTGCGCTCGCGCGCGTGGACCAGCAGCTCGACGCTGCGAGGCAAGCGAGCCAGCGGCTCCAGGAGGAAGGCCAGCGCGTCGCCGGGGAGCTGCAGCAGATCGAGGACCGGCTCGGCCAGATGACGGGGTGAGCCCATGGGCATGTTCGACGGCCTGCGCAAGAAGCTGAAGGGCTTCGGCAAGCAGGTCGAGGACGAGGTGGCGAAGGAGCTGCCGCCCGCGCCAGCGCCCGCGCCCGCGCCCGCGAAGCCCTCCAAGCAGGTCCCGTCCCCCGCGAAGGACGAGGACGACTTCGACGCGGAGCTCGAGGCCGAGCTGGCCGAGATCGAGGCCGAGGTCGAGGCCGAGCGCCGCGGCGAGCCCGCGAAGCCGGTCGCGGAGGAGCCGAAGGCCAAGGCCCAGCCGCCCCCGCCGGCCCCGAGGCGCGTCGAGGCGCCCCGCGAGATCGCCACGCCCACGCGCCAGGCCGAGGCCGCCGAGACCGCCCAGGTGCAGCGCGCGCCCGCGGCGGAGCGCGCCCCGCCCCCGCCGCCCGCGCGCATGGCCGCGCCGCCGCCGCGCACCATGGCGCCCCCGCCCAAGGCCGCGCCCCCGAAGCCGCTGCCCCCCGGGAAAGGCGTCGGCATCCGGCCCGAGCGCGTCGAGGAGCTGCTGTGGGACCTGGAGCTGATGCTGCTCGAGTCCGACATCGCCGTCCCTGTGGTGGAGGCGATCAAGGTCCACCTGCAGAAGCGGCTGCCCCATCTGAGGGCCGACGGGCCGGGCCAGATCCAGGCGGCTGTCGAAGCAGCGCTGAAGGAAGCGCTGCGCGACGTGCTGAGCGCGCAGATGCTGGACTTCGATGATTACGTGCTCAACGCCAAGAAGCCGGTCAAGATCATGTTCGTGGGCGTCAACGGCACGGGCAAGACCACCACCATCGCCCGCATCGCCCACCGGCTGAAGCAGAACGGCTACTCCTCGGTGCTCGCGGCGGGCGACACGTTCCGCGCCGGCGCCATCGAGCAGATCAGCCTGCACAGCGACCGGCTTGGCCTCACGGTGATCAAGCACAGCGCCGGCGCCGATCCTGCTGCGGTCGCGCACGACGCCATCGAGCACGCGCACTCGCGGCGCAAGGACGTGGTGCTCATCGACACGGCCGGCAGGATGCAGACGAACCTCAACCTCATGGACGAGATGAAGAAGATCAAGCGCGTGGCGCAGCCCGACATGATCGTCTTCATCGGTGATGCCTTGGCCGGCAACGACGCGGTGGAGCAGGCGCGCAAGTTCGACGAGGCCGTGGGCATCCACGCCGCCATCCTCACGAAGGTGGACACCGACTCGAAGGGCGGCGCGGCGCTGAGCATCGCGCACGCGGTGGGCAAGCCCATCCTGTTCCTCGGGGTGGGCCAGGCCTACGAGGACCTGATCCCCTTCGACCCGGACTGGGTCGTGGCGCGCATCTTCGGCGAGTGAGCCTCAGAGGCACGCGCCGGCGAGGTCGCAGCCCGAGAGGCTGTAGGCGCTCCCGTCAGCGTGTCCTGTCCCGCTCACCGCAACCCGGCCGCTCGCATCCCCGGTCCCGCTGACAGCTGTGCCACAATCCCAGAACGTGCCGTAATGGCAGGTTGCGTCGGCGTTCCCCATCAGGGTCATGGCCAAGCCGGGCGTGCACGCCATCCAGAAGCAGCCGATGTCGTGCGAGTGCGCGTCGCCGATGCCGCTGATCGTCGTGCCGCCTGTCGCGGTTCCCGCCCCGCTGACGGCCACCGCGCAG
>DASYRW010000086.1:0-2661 GCA_036003985.1 Thermoplasmatota archaeon | reverse complement strand
CTTCGGCTTGGGCAGCGCGAACTTCCCCGCGCCGCAGGCCTTCGTCGTCACCACCCTGGTCCAGAGCATCTTCGCCAACCAGACCAACATCCCGATGCTTGCAACGGGGGCCGTGCTCGGCGTCGTGCTCATCGCGCTGCGCCTCCCCGTGCTGCCCGTCGCAGTGGGCATCTACCTGCCCTTCACGCTGAGCACGCCCATCTTCCTCGGCGGTGTGCTGCGCTGGGCCACGGAGCGCATCAACGCGCGGCGCGCGGCCGAGCGCGGCCTGGACGCCGAGACCACCAAGAAGCACAAGCTCAGTCTCGAGAGCACGGGCGTCCTCTTCAGCTCGGGCCTCATCGCAGGGGAAGCCCTCATGGGCATCGGCATCATCCTCATGCTCTTCGTCACGAACGCGACGAGCATCCCCGGCTTCACCGCGCCGCTCGTGCTCGGCGTGCTCGGCATGGGCACGGTGCTGCTGTTCAGCGACGGCTGGAGCAAGGGCGCGCGGTGGAGCCTCGCGGGCGGCGCGCTCATCCTGGGCTTGCTGTTCGCCGGCGCCATCGCGGCGGGCGTGTTCAGCTACGCGCCGGGCGACGACGGCGCCGCGTTCTGGCCCGGCTTGCTGATCTTCGCGTACGTCGGCATGCTCATGGTCTACCTGCCCATCCGCAACCTGCTGCTCGGCCGAGAGCCCGAGCCCACGCCGGGCGTGGGGCTCGAGTAGCGAACCGTCTCCTTGAAGGGCCCCCGCGCGATTGCGGGCGCGCATGGGGCTGCTCGATCGGCTGCTGCGCCGCCGCGCGCCGGCGGAGCCGCCGCCCGCTGCACCACCGCCCGCGCGCGCACCCGTGGCTCCGCCGCCTCCTCCTCCGCCGCCGGCGCCGCGCGAGCCCATCGCGGCCCCGGCTCCCCCGCGGCCCGCGCCGCCCCCTCCGCCGAGCGCGCCGGAGGCGCCCGCGCCGCCACCGCCACCCCCCGTGCCGGTGGGCCCGCCGCCCGTGCCGGAGCCCGCTGTCGGCGCGCTGTTCCTCGGCACGTACGCCGTCGAGCGCGCGCGCTCGCCCGACGCGTGGGATGGCCGCGCGCCCGACGGCAAGCCCGTGCTCATCCAGCGCCTGGCCGCGACGAGCGACCGCGTCGCGCTCGGCACCCTCGACCACCCCAGCCTTGCGCGCGTCCACGACGGCGCCGCCACCGAGGGCGGCTGGATCGCCGTCATCGAGGTCGTCGAAGGCATCGGCCTGGACGAGCGCCTCGCGAAAGGCGGCATGCAGGTGCGCGAGGCCGCGCCGATCATGCTGTCGGCGCTCGCGGGGCTGGGGCACCTCCACGAGCACCACCTGCTGCATGGCCACCTCCAGCCCGGCGTGATCCGCCTCACCGGCACGGGCCGCGCGAAGCTCACGGGCTTCGGCGCGGTGCGCCCCGCCGCGAGCGTCGAGGAAGGGCTGTGCCTCGCGCCCGAGCAGCTCGAGGGCGCGCCCGGCGACGCGCGCAGCGACCTCTACGCGGCGGCCGCGACGTTCTACCAGCTCCTGAGCGGGAGGCACTACCTCGGCGAGACGCCGCCCGACCTGGCGGAGCTGCGGCGCCGCGTGCGCGACGTGCCGCCGCGGTTGCCCGTCGGAGGCCAGCCCGGGGCGATCAGCGCGTGGCTCGGCAAGGGCCTCGCCAAGAACCCCGCCGAGCGCTTCCAAAGCGCGGGCGAGATGGCCAAGGCCCTGCAGCGCGCCATCGCCCGTTAGAGCGCGACGCGCACGAACTCCTCGCGCGTCATCGGCTGCACGTAGGGGTTCTCGCGCAGCTCGCGGCCGATGGTGCTCGTGGGCGTGGGGCCATAATCGTGCCCCGGGTTCACCACCACGTCAGGGTCGAGCTTGCGTACGACATTGTGCAGGCTGTCGTACATCTGGCCTGGGGAAGAATGCGGCAGGTCGATGCGGCCGATGTTGCCCACGAAGAGCGTGTCGCCCGTGAAGCTGTGCTTGCCGGCGACGTACACGACCGAGCCGGGGCTGTGGCCGGGCGTGTGGTACACCTTCACCTTGAGCTCGCCCACGCGCACGACCTCGCCGTCCTCGAGGTCGCGGTCCTTCGCCGGCACGTCGGCCAGGCGATGCGCCATCACCGGCGCGCCCGTGCGGTGCTTCGCGAGGGCATTGTCCTGGCAGTGGTCGTAGTGCTCGTGCGTGTCGAGGATCGCCTCGACGGCGAATCCCTCCTGCTCCGCGACGCGCAGCGCGACCGTCGCGTCGAAGCTCGGGTCGATGAGGAGGGCGCGCTTCGTCGCGGGGTCGCCGACGAGGTACGTGAAGTTCGCCATGTGGCCCGCGATGCGCTGCGCGACGAACACGTCCAAGGCATGCGTCCCGCGCATTTCCCTTTTGGCCCCTGGCTTGACATAGCAAGGCGCCCGCGGAAGAAGCGGGCAGAACCGCCATGACCCGCTGGACCTCTGCAGGCCTGAGGAATCCGCATGGCAACGCGCACCAAGGAATTCGTCGTGGCCCTCGAGAACCGCCCCGGCACGCTGGCCGAGCTCACGCGCGCCCTCGCGAGCGCGAACGTCAACATCACCGCCATCGATTGCGAAGGCCTCGGCGACTTCGGCACGGCGCGGCTCCTGACGAACGACGTCGGCAAGACCGAGACCACCCTGAAGGGCAAGGGCTT
>DASYRW010000085.1:0-9104 GCA_036003985.1 Thermoplasmatota archaeon | reverse complement strand
TGGCGGGGGGCGTGAGGTCGATGCGGATGCCGCCCTCGCTGGCCTCGAAGGTGTTGCCGGCGACGTCCTCGCAGGTCGCGGTCGCGGTCTGGCCGTCGCCCTCGCCGCTGAGGGTCGCGCTGACCTGCGCCGCCACCACGCCGCTGCCCGCGTCGCTGCAGTCCCACGCGACCTCGACGGGGCCGTTGTTCCAGCCCGCGCCGTTGGCGGGCGTGCGGCCGGCGAGGCTCGCGCCGGGCGCGATGCTGTCGATGGTGAAGCTCGTGGACGCGCTGGCCGTGTTGCCGGCGTTGTCCGCGGCGGTGATCTCGAAGGTGTGCGCGCCATCGGCGCTCACGGTCACGCTGCCGCAGCCCACGGGGCCGCCGTCGAGCGTGCAGGTCACCGTGCCCACGCCGGAGGTCGCGTCCGTCGCGCCCGTCGTGACGGTCACCGCGCCGCGGCACCAGCCGGCGTTGCCCGCGAGGCTGCACGCGGACCCCGCGCTGACCGTCGGCGCCGCGCTGTCGATCTTGAAGCTCACGCCGTGGGCCGCCTCGACGCCGCCGGTGCTGGCGGCGCTGTAGTACGACACGGTGTGCGTGCCTTCGCCGCCCACCGCGAAGCTGCTGCCGGCCTGCGCGGCGCCGCCATCGACGGCCGCGTAGGGCTGGCACGTCGCGCCCGGGGGCGGGTTGGGCGGGGTGCACGCGAGGCTGAGCGTGACCTCCGAAGTGTACCAGCCGTTGTTCCCCAGCGTGCCGCTGAGGGTCGCGGTGGTGCTGGCGACCGCGGGGCTGTAGCGGACGGTCTTCGTCGTCGGGCCGGCGGCGGTGCCGAGGAAGTACTCCAGGCCGGTGCTGCCGGCGCTGTCCTCAATGCCGCTCGCGTGCGTGACCGAGCCGGCCGCGGGCGCGCCTTGGAACGCGACCTCGACGATGTTGCTGGTCTCGAAGAGCTTGAACTCGAAGGTGGCCTTGGTGCCGCCGGTGCTGAAACCGTTGTGCTGCACGCCGTTGAACTCCACGACGAACACGCGGTTCGGCGCGGTGCCGCTCGTCAGGGCGTAGACGTTGCCGCCCTGCGTGCCGGGGACGAGGTCCGCCCACCAGCCGGCGATGAGGTTGTTGGGTCCTGCCGCGTTGGGGATGGCCGACGCGGTGGGGAAGGCGCCGCTCGGGCTGGTGAAGCTGATCCAACCGTTGCTCGACACGTACACGGTGCTGTAGTCCGCGCCGTAGAACCGGAACGCGAAGGGCATCGCGACGGCGGAGACGCACTCGTTGCACGAGGTGCCGTAGATGGTGCTCCCGCCGGACGCAGAGATGTAGTTGTAGGCGATGGCATCGGTGAACGTGTACCCGAAGCCGTCCGGCCCGCCGCTCGCGGCGAGCGCGCCCGGCGCGATGAGGAGCGCAGCCAACGCTGCGCCGGCGACCATGATCCTGCCCGTGCGACCCGTCCCTGACCTGACCGACATCCCCGTCCCTCCCTTCGCACCCGCAGGTGCAAGGGCTCGGGACTCCGGCGCGGCTATTTGACCTTCCTCGCCAGCCCCTATGTCTCAGAACCACGACGAAGCCCAGCGTCCCAGCGTCTCCGCGGACGCGTCCGCGCGGGCTGCCGACGCCCAGGAGGAGATTTGAACTCCTGTAGGCTTTCGCCCAGTAGATCTCGAGTCTACCGCCGTAGGCCGCTTGGCTACCTGGGCAGCGAAAGCGCGAAATGCAGGCGTCGCATAAAGCCCTTGTGCCTCGCGTCACCTTGCGCCGCATCGGGCCCGAGAAAGGCGAGCACGTGCTCGACCTCCGGCCCGGCGCCGTGGTCGCCGACGCGCTGCGCGCGGCGGGGATCGTGCCCGACACCGTGCTGGTGGCGCGCGCCGCGGACAAGCAGGTGGTGCCGGACGATGAGCCGGTCGCGGAGGGCGAGACGCTGCTGGTGACCCGCGTCGTGACGGGCGGTTGAGGCCCCAAAGCTCATGGTTGCGCGCGGTGTGCGCCCGCCATGGCCCAGCCCTTCCTGCAGGTGGCCATCCCGGTGCTGTACGTCTACGACGCCGACGCGCAGCCGACCCAGCCCCCAGGCTTCGACATGAACCTCCTGCCCGTCATCAGCCGCGCCCTCAAGCAGCGCGCTGGGACGCAGCAGCTCACGGTCATCACCGGCACGCCCTCGCTGCCCGAGGACCTGGGCGAGGCGTTCACGAACCTCGCGCTCCGCTATCGGGAGCTGCAGAAGGCGACCCCCGAAGCGGGCAACCTCATCGCAGCGGAGTTCCTCGCGGACCACTTCGACGCGGAGGCGGTGGTGGGTCACCTGCAGCGGATCTTGGCGGAGCGCAGCGTGAAGCTGCAGGGCGCGGGCGGCGAGGCCGAGCCCGGCGACGCGATCCCCCGCTAGCGACCGCAGCCTTCATGCGGCGCGCGCCCATGGCAGCCCAGGCTCCCTTGGTGTAGCCCGGTCAAACATCTCGGCCTTTCAAGCCGGTGCCGCGGGTTCGAATCCCGCAGGGAGCATCGTCGCCTCAGGGCCGCCGCACGACCGTGAGCATCGCGCTCGCGCGCGGCACGGTCCCGGCCGCGGAGCGCGGTGGGGTCCACTGCGCCGCGCGCACCAACGTCCAGCCGAGCGCCGCGGCGGCGAGGATCAGCGTCACGTGGAACAGGACCTCGATGGCGACGAGCTTGCCCAGGTCGGCCCCAGCCGTCATGTGCAGCGCGCTGTGCGGCACCCACGACGCTAGGCTCCACGCGATGCTCAACTGCGCGGCGCGCGCCTGGCCCTCCGTCGCGAAGATCCGGCGGATCGCGCCGAACCCGAACAGCAGGAACGCCAGCCCCGCGCCGAATGCGAGCGCCTGGACGAGGGTCACGCCCATCAGCAGCGCGAACTGCGCCGCGGTGGGGCCGGGGCCGCCGGTCTCCGCCATGGGCCCCCACAGGGCTTCGCCGACCGGCGTGCCGGGGTTGAGCATGAAGCCCACGATCGCGAACACGAGCACCGTCCCTGCCACCTTCGTCTTCGTCTGCATGTGCCAAGCCTCCTCGGCTGGGCCCTCGAGCATCTCGTCCACGATGGTGCGCGGGGCCATGGGCCTCGGAAGGCGCCCCGGACCTTGGAGCGTCCCCTAGCCCCGCGCCCGACGTCGGCAGGTTTTTCGCCTCGATGTCCGCTTTCCACGGCGGAGCCCGGGAAATTGGACTTGACCGACCTCGCCATCGTGCGCGAGCTCACCCACCCGCAGACCTTCCAGTGGGACGTCCGCATCTCGTACGCCGAGGTCGGCCGTCGCCTCGACCTCGACGAGGAGACCGTGCGGGCGCGCGTCAAGAAGCTGCAGGAGTCGGGCGTCATCGCGGGGTGGTCGGTGTTCCTCAACCCGCGCGTCCTCGGCCGCGCCATGGTGCGCGTCGGCCTCGCGCTCGCGGACGAGGCCGCGAAGGATCGCGTGCTCCCGGCCCTCCGCGCCATGGACGGCGTGCAGTTGATCTTCGACCACTACGGCCCGTCGCTCGGCGTCGTGTTCATGCAGGAGCCCGGCCGCGCGCTGGAGCGGCAGCTCGAGGTGCTCGCGGCCCTCACGGGATCGACGCCGCACGTCTCGCCGGTGACGTTCCCGCCCGCCACCACCGAGCTCTCGAAGCAGGACTGGCGCATCGTGCGCGCCCTGCGGGCGGACGCGCGGCGGTCGTACGCCGAGCTGGCGGGGGAGTTGGGCCTCTCCGAGCGGACGCTGCGGCGCAGCATCGACCGCCTCACCCAGGGCAAGGCTGTGTACCTCATGCCCCGCATCGACATGACGCGCGTCGACGGCCTGGTGCCCGCGTCCTTCCTGGTGGTGCACCGCGATCCTGCCCAACGCGGGCCCGTCGATGCTTACCTCAAGGGGCTGCCGGGCATCATGTTCCAATGGTACGAGGGGCCCGTGTCGCGCATCAGCCTCGCGCGGCGCAACGTGGCCGAGATCGAGGCGGTGCGGCGCGCCTTGGCGAGCATGCCGGGCGTCGCGCGTGTCGAGGCCGAGATCACCCTGCGGAGCATCCAGGTCCACGAGTGGCTCGACGAGATCGTGGCGCGCAAGGCCGAGGGCAAGGCCTGAGGGGCTTCCGAGGATCGTCGCTCCCACAAACCCTAAGTAGCGCCAAGGCGACCACCGCCCATGGCCCGCGCGCCCGCCCTGCTGCCGCTGCTCGCGTTGATCGCCTTGGCCCTCGCGGGCTGCACGCAGCCAGCCGTGGAGCAGCCCGCCCTGCTGCCGCCCTTGCCGGCGGTGCCGAAGCTGGGCTTCAGCGAGGCCATGGCGCTGCCCGAGGGCGACAACAACGGCGAACCCAACCTCGCTGTGGACATGGCCAACCGCATCATCTACGGCTGCGCGCCGGGTGGGTCCAAGCTCTGGATCAGCCTCGACGGCGGCGCGACGTTCAACGTCACGAGCCCTCAGATGGCCGCTGGGCCCGCCGGCGTGCCGCACCTCGGCGGCGGCGATTGCGACATCGCGGTCGATCCGGCGGGGGCGGTGTACTACGCCGACCTCTGGCTGGGCTCGACGAGCGTCGCGGTCACCACCGACCAGGGCGCGACGTGGTTCGACCACCCCGCCGCGTCGGCCACGGTCGCCAACGACCGGCAATGGCTGGCGACCACCACCGCTGGCACGGCCTTCCTCGCGTACAACCAGCTCGCGACGGGGCCGTGGGTGTCGCGCACCACCGATGGCGGCCGGACCTGGGTGCCCTTCCCGCTCTTCGCGAGCGCCATCGACCCCATGGGCTACAAGACGCAGCTCGACTTCCTGTTCATGGGCAACATCAAGGCCGACGCGCAGGGCCTGCTGTACGTCGCATGGGTCGCTGGCAATGCCCTCGCGCCGAACACGCTGCCAGCGTACCCCTACGTCAATGCGCTCATGGTCTCGACGTCCGCCGACCAGGGCCAGACGTGGGCGCACCACGCCGTCACCACCTCCGACACGAGCCTCGGCTACCTCATCCCCGCGCTGGCCATCGACGCAGCCGGCACGCCGTACGTCGTGTGGTCGCAGCCGAACGGCGAGGGCTTCGACGTGTTCGTCGCGTCGTCGCCCGACCACGGCGCGACGTGGGGCGCGCCCGTCGCGGTGAGCGAGCCCGGCGGGTCGTCGGTGATGCCGTGGGTCGCGGCCGGCGCGCCGGGCCACGTCGCGATCGTGTGGTACGGGTCCAACGAGACCGCCGACCCGAACGAGGTCCAGGGCGCGTGGTTCGTGCACATCGCGCAGCTCGACGGCGCCGATACGGCCTCGCCAACGTTCACGCGCGGGCTCGTGAGCCCAATGTCCAACCACCAGGGTCCCATCTGCACGTATGGCATCCTTTGCAACGGCGGCCGCGACCTGCTGGACTACTTCCAGGTGGCCCTCGACTGGGACGGCCTGCCGCACGTGATCTGGAGCTCCGACGCCGACCGCCCGAGCACGCAGATCCTGTACGCGCGCGGCATCTTAGGCGATGCGACCAACGCTGCGACGTCGTGACGCAAAGGGTCACATGGGACCAGCAGGCGCAATTCGGCGCATCCCACGTTCGCACCGCAGGTCACTTCAATAGCGCCGTCCAGGGCTCGGAGCATGAGAGCAAGCATCGCCATCACGCTGGTCGCCTTGGCAGCCTTGGCCGGCTGCACGACGAACGTGACCCTGCCGGAAGCCTTGGAGGTGAACATCGACCAGGGTGGTCAGACCGCGAACGTCGACGCGCAGAGCCACCCGCAGCAGCAGTTCTTGGTCAAGGTCTCGGGGGACACCACCCAAGACACCTCCGTCGCGATTAGCATCGACGCGACGCGGACCTCGGACCAGCGCACCGTCATCCAGGTGACGGTGAAGGACAAGGACAGCGGCGCCGTGCTCGGGAGCGACACGCTGACCATGGACAGCGCGATCGCGGGCGGCAACGTGACCGCCGGCAACACCACGACGAACACCACGACGGGCACGGGCTCGTCGTCGGACTCCACGACGATCAACATCAACGTGCGCGGCAACAAGAATGTGGTCGTGGTGACGCAGGCCACGGAGGGCGCAGCGACGGTCAACGTGGCGGCGCACCGTGGCCAACAGTACTGAGCCCGATTCCCACGCAGGCCTGGTCCGGCGGTGACGCCGGCCAGGCAACCTTCTTGTCCTCCTTCCTTGCTGCGGGCGCATGGCTCCCGCCCCGCGCCTGCTTTGCCTGGCCCTCGCCGCTGTGACCCTGGCGCCGCTCGCGGGCGCGCTGGTGCCGCCCGTGCCGCCGCACGTCGCACCGCTCGGCGTGCCGCAGGAGGGCCCCGATGTGCCGACGATCAACGGCCCCACGGCGATCGTGACGGCCTTCGAGGAGGAGTACTGGCACAATACCGAGGGCGCGCGCACCCACCTCATCCAGGTGCCAGCGAGCCCGACCGGCGCGTGGGACCGCATCGTGCTCAGCTTCCGCGAGCACCCCAACATGGCCGTGCCGGAGGAGCAGGATCCCTGGGACAGACTCTGCAGCGCGGCCATCGCGGGCGTGGAGGTGCTGCGTTGCACCACGCCCCGCACCGACATGACGCTGCGCAAGGATGTCACCGAGTTCGCCGCGCTGCTGCCGCCGGGCGCGACCGTCGGCGTGAGCGCGAACACCGGCAGCTACGACCAGCCCGAGTTCTACGTGGGCGGGCAATACGTGACGATGAAGCTCGAATTCTATGCGGACGAGCCCACAGGAGCGCTCGTCGCCGCGCCCGCGAACCCCATCCCGGCCTGGTACTACCGCGGCATGTGCACGAATGGCGTGCCGCAGACCGCGACCGTGGCCTTCCCAACCGGCGCGCCCGCGGGGGCCGTCGCCGAGATCACGCTGAGCGGCCACGGCGGCGAGGAGTTCTGGTACGAGACCGCGCGGCAGCGCGTGTTCCACCTCTACGTCGACGGCACCGAGGTCGGGCAGGCTTACGCCATGCCCTACGTGTACGCGTTCGTCGGCGTGTACGGCGGCGCGGCGTTCCATCACAAGTACCTCTACTGGACTGCCCAGCAAGCGCTCGACATCGCGGGCGTGCACACGGGCGTGGGCGAGATCCCACCGTACCGCGTCGCGATCCTGCCGGACCATCTCGCGCTGCTGACTGGGGCGCGCACGGTGCAGCTCGTCGGGGAAGGCGGGGGCTGCTACTGGCCCGCGAGCGTCACGTTCCTGCTGTCGTGAGCCGGCCTCGGCGGCGGCGGACTCAAGGCCTGCGGCGCCCTCCATGGCGCATGCTCCGCGTCGTCAACGTCGCCGAGGCCCTCGGCCGCTTCGAGGAGGCCTGGAAGCCCCACATCGCCGGCCAGGTCAACGACATGCAGGTCAAGGTCGTGAAGTTCCGCGGCGAGTTCGTGTGGCACCACCACGAGCGCGAGGACGAGATGTTCCTGGTGGTGAAGGGCACGATGCGGCTGCGCACGCGCGACGGCGACCTGCGCATCAAGGAGGGCGAGTTCGTCATCGTGCCGAAGGGCGTGGAGCACTGCCCGGCCGCGGAGGGCGAGGTCCATGTCCTGCTCTTCGAGCCGGCGACGACCCTCAACACGGGCAACGTGCGCAACGAGCGCACGCGCGAGGCCCTCGACGCGGTGTAGCGCCGGCAGCGCTTTGGCCCTCCAGCGCGTTGCGCGAGCCGTGGGTCGCTACCGCGTCGGCACCACGAGCTTTACCTACGAGGACTGGGTCGGGCCCTTCTATCCGGAGGGCTGCGCCAGCGAGGAGCGCCTCGCGCGCTACGCGAAGGTCTTCGACCTCGTCGAGGTGGACAGCACCTTCTACCGCATGCCCTCGCCCGAGGTCAGCGCGCGCTGGGCCGCCGAGACCCCGCCGGGCTTCCTGCTCACCGCGAAGTTGTCGCGCCGCATCACGCACGAGGCCCAGCTGGTGGGCGTGGAGGACATGGTGGGCGCGTTCCTCGCGCGCATGCTGCCCGTCAAGGAGGCGGGCAAGCTGGGCGCGCTGCTGGCCCAGTTCCCGCCGAGCTTCAGCCGCAAGCGCGGCGCGGCGCTGCTCGAGCCCTTCCTCGACGTGGTCCCGGCAAGCTGGCCGCTCGCAGTGGAGTTCCGCAACGACTCCTGGTTCGTGCCCGAGACCTATGCCGCGCTGCGCCAGCGCAACCGCGCGCTGGTGTGGCTCGTGACCCACGAGGGCATGACGCCGCCGGAGGTCACCGCCGACTTCCTGTACGCGCGCCTCGCGGGGCCGGACCGCATCTTCACCACGTTCGACCGCGTCCAGCGCGACATGAAGCCCGCGATGCAGGAGCTGCACGCCCGCTTGGAGCAGGAAGGCAAGGACGCGGACCGCGCGTTCCTGCTGTGCTCGAACCACTTCGAGGGCCATGGGCCTGGCACGGCCGCGCGGCTGTGCGAGGTCCTCGGCCTGCCCGCGGCCGAGCTCGCACGCGCGAAGGAGCCGCTGACGGGCAAGCCGCAGCGAAGCCTGGCGGACTTCGCGTAGCTGGCGGAGGTCAGAATCCCGGCGGGAGCATGGTGCGTAGGCTCGTTGTCGATGCGGTGGTCGGCGCCGCGGCCACCCTCCCGCGCGCCCGCCCTCGGACAGGGAGCCATGGGAGGCGGGGTGGGTGGCACCGTCGCCCAGAGCCCGGCCAGGCCCATGCCGGGGAGCCGGACGCCCGTTGGCAGGCCATAGTTACTAAATACCATGGCAGCATCGCCCTCCGGCGTCCTGCGCAAGCGGGCGTCAACCAAGTGGAAGTGCCAACATGGGAGACTATCGTGGTGGCGGTGGCGGCGGTCGTGGCGGCGGTTACAGCAGCGGCCCGCGCGAGATGCACGACGCCGTGTGCGGGGACTGCGGCCAGAAGACCCAGGTGCCGTTCAAGCCTACGGAAGGCCGGCCGGTATACTGTCGCGACTGCTTCGCCAAGCGCAAGCCCGCGCGGTACTGAGCGCACGCCCGGCCGCGAGCCTTCTCGCGGTCCACGTGCAGGTCGGGGCCGGCCTTCGCAGGACGCCCCGCTCCTCTTTTCTTGCTCCTCGACAAGCAGCGAGCAGCCTCGCACGCCAGCCCTGCGAGGCGTCAGTCCTTTCGCCGCGCGTCGATGGGGCGACCGTGGATGTCGCGGTTCTTCGC
>DASYRW010000084.1:0-21449 GCA_036003985.1 Thermoplasmatota archaeon | reverse complement strand
GGCGATCCTGGCGCGCCACACGTGGCGGCTCCGCGCGAAGGAGTACCTCGCGGCCTACGAGGAGGCGTTGGCCCACGATGGCTGAGCCCGTGACGCGCGGCGCGCGCGCGTGGGAACGCTCGGCGACGGCGGCCAGCCAGGTGTGGGCGCGCAGCGTGCGCGCGATGCCGTGGATGTTCCTCGCCGCGGGGCTGATGCTGCTCGTGGTCTCGCTGACCTATAGCCTCCGCCAGGAGTTCGCCGCCGTCGCGCTCGTCGCGGCCGCGCCCCTCGCGGCCCTGCGCGGGCGCGACGAGTCCCCGCCTGCCCCGACCATGCTGCGCGAGCGCGCCGTGGGGTGGCTGCTGCCTTCCCTGCTGCTCCTTTGCCTGGCGCTCGCGCTCCTGTTCATCGACCCCGCCGAGCACGTCCGCCGCGCGGGGTTCTTCGTCTGCTTCGCCGCCGCGGCGGTGCTGCTGGCCGCGCAGGTCGCGCTGGTCGACCCCGAGCGCGGCGCAGGCCGCATCCTCGCGCAGATGGCGCTGCTCAGCGTGGTGTTCTCGGGCAGCGTGTTCTGGCTGTTCCCGGGCTATTTTGGCGTGGATCCTTGGTTCCACGCGCGGCAGGTGGAGGAGATCCTCGCCACCGGCCAGGTCCCCCCGGGCACCAACTACAGCGCCTTCCCCGGCCTGCACCTGCTCGTGGCGCAGGCTGCCCTGCTGAGCGCGCTCCCCACCAAGGCGGCCTACTTCCTCGTGGGCGCGTCGATGGCGCTCCTGCCCGGCCTCGTGTGGCTCGCGGCGCGGCCCTTCGTGCGCCCGCGCGCGGCCCTCGCGGCGGCGCTGCTGGTGGGGCTCGCAAGCTTCCCGCTGTACTGGGGCTTCTGGATCTCGTCGAACACCCTCGGCGCGCTCCTCGGCGTGCTCGCCTTCGCGCTGCTGCTGCCCCTCCTGCCGCGCGGAGCCGACCAGCGCGATGCGCTGCGATGGGTCGCGCTGCTGCTGGTCGCGCTCGCGGCCCTGACGGTGACCCACGCCCTCTCGACCTTCGTTGCGTTCACGATGCTCGTCGCGGCCGTGGGCGCGCTGATGCTGGCGCAGCGCACGCCCCGGGGCCTGGTGGTGCCGGCGGCCGCGGTGGCGCTCTTCGCGGTCCTGTTCCTCTCCTACTGGCTCGTCGCGGCGACGTACAACGGCGAGCCCACCTTCGCCTTCGCGTCGAAGGTCCTGAACCGCTTCGTGGGGGAAGCCGGCAGCGCGGGCGTCGCGGTGGGCCAGACCCTCACGACCCCACCACCGCCCGCGGCGGGACCGGGGACGAACGCGACGGGCGGCGGCGGCACCGTCGCGCCGAACCCGGGCGGCGGCATCGTGCCTGCGCCCGCACCGGTGGCCAGCGCGGACGACCCGCCCTTCGACCTCGGCAGCGTCACGCGCATCACCGCCCTCGACGTCCCCACGGCGCTGCTGGTCAACCTTGGCTACGCGGTGTTCCTCGCGCTGTTCCTGGCCGGGGCGGCGCGGCTGCTCCGCGGGCCGGGCGGGCGCACGGCTCCTTGGGTGGGCGGCTCCTTCGCGCTGCTGGCGGTGGTCGAGGCGGCCGTGCTGCTGGGTGCGCCCTTCATCTTGCCGCACCGCTGGATCGTGTTCGCGCTCGCGCTCGGCGCGCCCGTCGCGGCCGTGGGGCTCACGGGCGCGACGCGCGGCGCGGGGAGCCGCGTCTTCGCCCTCGGCGCGGCGGCGTTGCTCCTGTCGGGCAGCGCCGCGGCGAGCAGCTGGTCGAACCCCGACAGCCCCGTGATCGCGCTGCCCTCCTGGGACCGCTACGGCTTCACGTCGCCGGAGCTGGACGCGGCCGCGTGGGCCCACGACCAGGGCTTGGCCTTCGCCACCGACTTCTGGTTCGCCCGCGCGGCCGACGCGCCGGCTGGCGCTGCGACGCGTTCGACCTTCACGGCGAGCGCGACGAAGGCCATGGTCGTGCGCGACTACTTGCTCGACCACGCCATCAGCCTGCCCATGGAGGGCGGCTACTACGTGACCACGCACGCGAACGCCGCGCCGCTCGTGAAGGGCCTGGAGGGCCGCTTCGACGCGGTCTACGACAGCGGCGCCGCGCGGGTGCTCGTGCGGCCGGGGGTCGCGCCTTGACCGCGGTCCTGGCCTTCGTGGATGGCCTCGGCCACGACATGCAGCAGGACCTGCCGTACCTGAGCACGCTGCGCCGCGCGCGGCTGCGGACCGAGCTGGGCTACTCGGTGACGTGCCACGCGTCCATGTACACGGGCGTCGCGCCGCGCGAGCACGGCTTCTGGTTCCTGTGGCAGCGCGCGCCCGAGCGCTCGCCCTTCCGCTGGCTCCGCACGGCGCGCCTGGACCGGCTGCCCGACGCGCCGCTGCTCAAGGTGGGCTTGCACCGCCTGACGCGCGCGCGGCACCGCAACACGAGCTTCTTCGGGCTGCCCTTCCCCGCCCACACTCCCCTGGCGCTGTGGCCGCAACTGGCCCCGACCGAGACGAAGCTGTGGCCCGAGCCCGGCTACTCTGCCGCCCATCCGACGTGGTTCGACCGCCTGCGCGGCCGCGCGCGCGTGCGCGTGACGGGCATCGCGCCGCGCGAGGCCGCCGAGGCGTGCGCGCGCATCGAGGCGCTCGACGCGGATCCAACGCTGGACCTGGACTACCTGTTCTTCGGCGACGTGGACCCGCTCTGCCACCGGCTCGGCAAGGACCACGCCGCGACGCGCGAGCGGATCGCGCGCGTGGACCGCGCCCTTGATGCGCACGTGCGCAAGTACGAGGCGCGCGGACAGCGCGTCGAGGTGCTGGCGTGGAGCGACCACGGCCACCATGCTGTCCAGCGCCGCGTGCCGATCTTCCCCCTGCTGCGCGCGGCGGGCCTCGACCTGCACGCGCTGCCCCACGTGGTGGACGCGAACTACGCGCGCTTCTGGCCGCGCACGCCCGCGGAGGAGCAGCGCGTGCGCCGCGCCCTCGCCGGCATCGACAAGGGCTGGGTGCTGGACGCGGAGACCCTCGCGGCCTACCAGGTGGACTTCCCCGATGGCCGCTACGGCACGCTGATCTTCTACCTCGACGAGGGCGCCATCTTCGACAAGGGCCCGATCCGCGTCCTCGGCCGCACGTTCCAGAACCGCGACGTGAGCATGCACGGCTACTTGCCGGAGCGCGAGGCTTCCTGGGGCTTCGTCGCCTCGACGCGGCCCCTGCCGCGCGCGCCGCACATCCGCGACATCGCCGGCCGCGTGCTGGACCTCGCCGCGCCGCGCGCCCCGCTGGAGGTGCCCGCGTGAGGGCGCGCTACACCATGAGCCGCGACGCCGCAGTGGAGGCCGCGGTCGCGCGGCAGATGGCCGACCTCGGCGCGGCGCTGCACGCGGCCCACCCTGAAGCGTCGGTCGTGCTCCTCGGCAGCCTCGGCGCGGGCGAGGCCGTGGTCGCGCGCGGCGCCCAGGGCCTGCGCTGGCTCAGCGACGTGGAGGTGGCGCTGGTCCAGCCCACGCCCATCCCGCCCCGCGCCCTTGCGCGCGCCCGCGCCGCCGCGCGAGAGGCTGTGCCGGGCGCCGACGTGGGCGTGTGGTGGACCAGCCCGCTGCGCGTGCGGCTCGGCCGCGCCACCGGGCTCACCCGCAACCTCTGGGACCTGCGCCACGCGTCGCGCGTGCTGGCCGGGCCGGACCGCGTCGCGCCGCTGCCCCGCTGGGCGCCCTCGGAGCTCCCCGCGTGGGAAGGTTACAGGCTGCTGTTCAACCGCATGGCCGAGCACTTGGCCGCGCCGCCCGCTCCCGACGCGCTCGCGCGGGCGTACCGCGACGCGAAGCTGCGCACGGGCGCCATGGATGCTGTGCTGCTCGCGAAGGGGCGCTACGAGCTGGGTTTGGGCCGCCGGCTCGCGAGCTTCGAGGCCCTCGGCGGCCCGCGCGAGCTGCTGCCCGAACGACCTGGCGCGTTCGCCGAGGCCATCGCGTTCCGCGCCGATCCGCGGCCCGCGTCGCGAGCGGGCGTGGGCGGCCGCGCGGCCGAGGGCGCGCTGTGCATGCTCGCCGGCGCGCGCGCGCCCGCGGAGGCCCTCGAGCGCATGGCGCGGCCAGCGTACTGGCGCGGGCTCTGGCGGCCGCCGCTCCTCGGGCGCGCCGTGGCCCGGGCGCAGCACCGCCAGGCTGAGGGCACGCGGCGCGCGCTGCGCACCCTCGTGCGCGGCTTGCCCCCGGAGGTCGCGGCCTACTGGCTCGTGGCAGCTTCGTTCGTCGCGCGCCGCGGCGACGGCGACGCCGAGGCGGTCCTCGAGCAGCGCGCCAAGCTGCCGGCGCCGCGCGCGCGCGCGGTCGCGCTCGACGCGTGGCGGAGGGTGTGCTACTGATTCATCGGTGACGGCGCACGAGGGGAGCAAGGAGCAGGACGATGAGCACGAGCGCGAGCGGAAGCGGGCTTGTTCGCGGGGCTGCCAGACTTTCATTGCTCCGATACACTGGTTTTCCTTCCGACGCATTGCCCGGAAGCCCGTTGCTCCGATCTGGTTGCTCTTCTGACGCATTGCCCGGGGGCTCTTGTGGCGGCGCCTCCGTTTCGTTGGACGCGCAAGCCTGTCGGTCACTATCCAACCCCGAAAGTTGAAGGGAGCCGCTTTCGTTTCCGTCCAACCCAACTAGGATCTCCGCGCGGCATCCGACCAGTGACACATAGGCGCGCCCCGATCCTTGCGCGACTTGGCTCGCGCTCGAGGCGCGATCCAATTCACGGCCATCGAACAATACACGCAAGCTTTCATTCCCAACGGGCCCCACCGTGGCGCGAACGAGCGGCGGAGCCGAATCAATGTCGATCTTCACCGTGCCCGCGGATTCCATCGTGACCGTCGGCGTCCAATTGCCGTAGACCAGGGTGTTCGAAAAGAATCCATCATTGTGCAGCAAGCCAACAATGTTCACCCCCCCGCCAACCTCCGGAATATCGGCGCTCATTTCCGAGCCGTTTTCGCCGCCTAGATAGGTGAACCCAACGACCCCATCGGCCAACTCGACCCGAATGACTCGCCCGTCTGGGAAAAACTCACCGTTGCCCGCGATGTGCAACACCGCGGATGCGCCATCCGCGAGGCGCAACCTGAGCAGATCCAGGTCCGCCGTGCGTTCCCAGGTCACGCCGTCCGCCAGGATGAATCGGACGCTTAGATGGGACGACAGGATGTCGAGCGCGGCCGACGGAGTGCTGGCGATCCTAATCCTTGAACCGTCAGAGACTAGCCTGAATACGGCGCCCGCCGTGCTGATGGACGCATTCGACCACGGACCGCTCTGCTCGATTTGCAGGAAGACCAGCGACCCGCGAACGCGATAGTCGAGGATCCACGCCTCGCTCCGAACGCGAAAGGATGAATAGTCGCCTGTGACTGATGTGTCGCCGCCGGACGACCCATTCACGGCGAATCGCCCAAAGACCCCGATGCCCCGCGCTGCAGTGTACACCTCGTTCAACAGCTCGGGCGATGCAGAATCCCTTGCTTCTTCCTCGGTCTGCGCGACCCACGAATCAGCAATCGCGGCCTCAGACTCCAGCCAATCCGCATTGCAGCCGCTTCGGAATCCATCGCAGAGCAGCTCGTACGCTGTGGAGAGACCGGGAAGAATCAGCGCGACCGCGAGGAGCGAGCCTCGGATCATCGAACCCACAAGCCCCGGACGAGAACAAGGCTGTTTGCGTACTGTTCGGTCATGGGACGCGCCGAGGATTGACCGAGCGAGGGCGAGAGGCGAGGAAAGGACCAATCTCGCGGGCCAACCGCAAGCCAAGCCCCACTTCACGCCAGAAGTAGGCGACCGCAAGCGCCAGCAGCGCCGCCAGGCCCAGCAGGCTGGATCCAGAAAGGCCCATGACCGCAAGACCGCAGGCCGTCACCGCCACGAGCCCGAAGCCGGGTCGGAGATGAACGCGCGCGGGAATGCCGAGCCAGCGCGCCGTCGCCACGTGGTACAGCGCTGCTCCCGCGCACGAGGCCGCGAGCAGCCCGACCGCCGCGCCGAGCGCGCCCATGCTCGGCACAAGCAACGCCCAGCACGCGGCCGCGGCCGCGACCTGCAGCGCGCCCGACACCGGCGACAGCCGGACGTGCCGCGTGCCGTGCAGCACTTGGGCGAGAGGTGCCGTGACGACCGTCACCATGGTGGCGAGGAGCAGTACCTGCAGCGTTAGCACCGCCGGCTCGAAGCCAGGCCCGAAGAGCCGCGGCACGAGCCACGGCGCGAGCACGATCAGCGGCGCGGCTGTGACAGCCATGCCGGCGGCCATGAGACGGTAGGACGCTACCGCGAAGCGCTCGACGCGGGCCGCGTCGCCGGCGCCGTGGAGTCGTGCGATGTGCGGCAGCGCGACCTGCTGATACACGACCATGAAGAACGTGAGCAGCAGCGCGATGGACATCGCGGCCGCGACGTGCGCCGACGCCACCGCGCCGGCCCACGCGCCCGCGACGACCACTGCCGCGTAGCGCACCCCCAGCGCGGCCGCGTACCCTCCGAAAGACAGCGCGCCGAAGCTCGCCACGTCGCGCGCCATGCGCGGGCGCGGCTCCGCCTGCCATTGCCCCAATTCTCGCACCACGACCACCGCCGCGCCCGCGAGCAGCACCGCGTATTGCACCGCGAAGGCCCACAGCCACCCCAACCCTGAGAGGCCGCCGCCGAGCAGCAGCGCCGCGAAGGCCGCGAGCGACGCGAGCTCCAGCATGGCGTAGGCGCGCGCTTGGTCGAGCGCGAAGAGCGCGCGCTTCGCCAGCGTCGCGAAGCCCTGCAGCAGCGCGAGCCCCAGCAGCAGCGGCGCGAGGGCCGCGTCGGGCACCACGAGGCCCGCCAAGGCAGCCCCGCCGACCACGACCGCCGCGACGAGCGCGGTGATCAGCGCGCCCGCGAGTAGCGCGCCGCGCGCGCGGCCCCGCTTGCCGGCGCCCAGCGCCTCGGCCATGTGCTTCTGGGTCCCTGAAGCGGCGAACTCGAGGGGGATCGCGAGGAGCAGCGCCGAGGCCAGCGCCACGTTCACGACCCCCAGCGCGGCCGCGCCGGCGACGCGCGCGACGAGCACGTTGAAGCCCACCTTGGCGAGGCCGTTGCACGCGAACCCGAGCCCGCTCATGACGAAGGCGAGCGCCACGTGACCCGTCGCCGGCGAGTTCGGGGAAGCGCCGAGGGAGTTCAAGGGCAAGCCTGCGCTTGGCAGCGCGTGCGGCCCGTCCGCGTGCTCTTCCTGCACGGCATCAACTACTGGAACCTCGGCGACCTCGGCATCTTCCAGGCCATGGCCGCGAGCCTCGCCCGCGCCCTCGGACGCTACGACGCGACGGTGCTCACCACCTTCGCCATGGCCGAGCGCCCGCGCCACGTGCGGCTCGCCGTCGAGCCCCGCGTCCTCGACTACCCGATCCTCGAGCCCGCCCGCGGCCTCGGGCAGCGCGCGCGCATGCTCGGGCGCGCCGTGCTGCTGCCGCTGCTCGCGGTGCTGTACCGCTCCGGCCCTCGCATCGGCATGCGCCGCTGGTTCCCGCGCAGCTGCGCGCTCTTCGATGTGTACCTGGAAGCCGACCTCGTGGTGAGCAAGGGCGGCAACTTCCTCATGGACACGGGCCACCGCGTGCCGACGTGGTTCCTGCCCACGCACCAGATCCTGCTCGCGGTCCTGCTCCGGCGGCCGGTGGTGGTCTACGCGCAGAGCCTCGGCCCCTTCCGCGGCCGGCTCGGCCGAGCGATCGTCGGCGCGGTGCTGCGCCGCGTGGACCTCGTGATCCTGCGCGAGCGCGGCTCCCTCGCGCTCCTGCCCCAAGCCATGAACATGGACCGCGTCCACGTGACGAGCGACGAGGCCTTCCTCCTCGAGCCCTCTGCAGCCCTGCCCGCGGAGCTCGCTGGCCTGCTCGGGCCGCGGACCATCGCCGCGACGGTCATCGCGTGGGAGTTCCCCGGGCTCAGCCCGGAGGGCGTGCGCGCCGCCCGCGAGCGGTACTACGACGCGATGGCCGCGTGCCTCGACGCGCTCGCCGCGGGCCACGACGCGGACATCCTGCTCCTGCCCCACGTCGCGGGCTGGGGCGGCCGCAACGACGCCGAGGCCATCGACGCCATCCTCGCGCGCGCCCGGGAGCGCGCGCGGTACCGCGTCGCGCCCGACGACGTCACCCCCGAGCAGGAGGTGCGCCTCCTGGCGGGCTGCGCGCTGTGCATCGGCACGCGCATGCACTCGGTCATCTTCGCCCTCGCCGCCGGCACGCCGGTGCTGGCCGTGGGCTACCTGCCCAAGACCGTGGGCGTGCTGGGCGCCATCGGCCTCGCCGATTGGGTCGTGCCCATCGAGGCCGTGGACCGCGGCGCGCTGCTCGCCAAGGCGGAGGCGCTCCTGCGCGACCCCGCGGCGCGCGCTGCCGCCGAAGCCGCGCGCGACCGCGCCCGCGACCTCGCCCGCGCCAACGCCACCCTCGCCGCGCAGCTCGTGGGGGTCCACGGGGATCAACCCGCGTCCCCGGCGCGCGCCGTCACCCAGAGGTGAAGCTCCCGGTACGGCGCCTCGCCGGCGTCCGGGATCGTGCGCCACAGCAGCAGCTCAACGCGCTGCAGGCCGGGCTCGCCGAAGGTCAGCGCCGCGTCGCCGAGCCACGTTTCCCCGGACGCGAGGAACAGCGTGTCGTGGAACGCCTCGACGGCGGGCCACGTCGCGGAGACGTTGCCCTGCTCGCGCACCATGGGCTGGATCGCGACGGCCGCGCGGTAGCCCGCGTAGCCGCCTTCGAGGTTGCGCACGCCGAGCCGCACCTGCACCACAGCCCCCACGGGCACCGTTGCCGGCAGCGCGCCGACGGTGCCGTCGGGCCCCACGACCCAGAACTCCGTGTAGGCGTCGCCCGAGCCGGGCTTCGTGAGCACGAAGCCGGCCACGCCGCCGCTGAGCAGCAGCGCAGCGACGCTCGCCGCCACGATGCCGCGCTCCGCCGCGCTGGCGGGCCGCGGCCAGCGCCGCAGCACGAGGGCGAAGCGGGGCCGCTCGTCCTCGGCCAAGGCCAGGCGCGCGCGCCACGCAGCCGCGGTCGCGGCGAGCGTGAGCGCGGCGAGCGCCAGCCCCGCCCCGCCGAGGTCCACGCGCACGCCGCTGCCCGCGAGGGCCACGCCGACGAGCACGCTCAGCGCGAGGCTCAGCGCCGCCGCCAGGACGACGCGCGCCACCGACCCCAAGCCCCGCGCGCCCTCGGCGAAGCGCGGGAACATCGCGGCGAGCAGCGCGTAGCCCGGCAGGAACGCCACCATCGCGAGCCCCACCGCGGCGCGCGCGGCGCTGGCCGGCGCAAGGGCGACGAGGACCCCGAGCAGGAGCGGCGCCGCGGCGCAGGCGGCCAGGTCCACGGGGAAAGGGCGCGCGGGGCGCATCAGGGCGAGCCCCACGTGCCGGCCATGGGGTGCTCGATCCGGCCGGTGCGCGTGCGCAGACGAGCGACGCGGCGGAGGGCGACGCGCGTCCGCACCAGGCACAGGCCGATGCGCACGCCGTCGAGCACTTTGCCCAGCTTCGTCTCGCCGCGCCGCGGCAGGTAGTCGACCGGCACCTCCGTCACCGCGAGGCCCGAGCGCACGCTCAGCGCGAACAGCTCGGCCTCGAGCTCGAAGCCGCGCGCGCGCAGGGGCAGCGCGCGCAGCACGTCGCTGCGGAAGCCCCAGAGGCCGGTGCAGAGGTCGCTGCAGGGGTGGAGGTACAGCACCGAGGCCGCCAGCGAAAGGAGCCGGTTGCCGAGGCGGTTGATGGGGCTCATCGCACCCGGCGCGATCTGGCCGCGCCGGCGCGAGCCCATCACCACGTCCGCCTCGCCCCACGCGAGGGCCTCGACCACCAGCGGGATCGCGTCGGGGGCGTACGTGCTGTCCGCGTCGATCATGACCACGTAGTCGCCACGGAAGCGCCCCACCGCGCTGCGGAGGGCGTAGCCCTTGCCACGCGCGGGCTCCGTGATGACCTCGGCGCCGCGGGCGCGCGCGATGGCGGCGGTGCGGTCCCGGCTCGCGCCGTCCAGCACCACCACCTCGGTGCGGAAGCCCATGGCCTCGAGGGTGCTCAGGGGCAAGGACCGGAGCGTGGGGCCGATGCCCTGCTCCTCATCTTTCGCGGGGAGCACGAGGGTCACGAGCCCCCGCGACAGCCGCGTGGGAGGGATCTCGGCGACGGTCGCGGCTTGGGGGGGAGGAGGCATCGGAAGATCACTCCGTGGGGGACGCGGCGGCGCCCGCGGGGCGGCGCGCCGCGTAGATGGTGACGAGGTAGCCTTGCGCGGCCTCGTCGAAGCAGGCCTGGTCGATCCTTTGGTAGGGGGCCTGGTCGAGGAAGTCCAGCGCGAGGAAGGTCTGGTTCATCAGGTAGCGGTCGAGGACGACGTAGCCGAGGGCGTGGTACTGGCCGATCCAGGTGGTGAAGTTGGCCTGCTCGGTCGTGTTCTGGAAGAGGTCGCGCTTGTACCACACGCGCTCCGCCTGGTCGGTGAAGGCCGCGATGATGAGCTTGCTCTGCCACGAGCCCGTGACCACCAGGATGTCCGGCGACGCGTTGGCGAGGTCCGCGACGTGCTGCATCGCCTCGAACTCGCAGAGGTCGTAGTAGCGGTACCATCCGCCTTGGTAGGGCGCTGGCGTCCCCGCCGCGATGCCCCCGGCGAGCACCACCGCCACGAGCGCGACCGCGCCGAAGGGGCGCGCGCCGCGCGGCTGGGGCCAGAGGCTGGGCGCTCCGCCGTGGCGGCCCGGGCGGCCCGGGCTGCCCTCGGGGGTGCCGACCTGCAGGATGCGGGGCGCGGCGTCGCGCGCGAGGCGGTCCACGGCGACGCCTGCCAAGATGGCGAGAGCGAGGCCCAGGTACACCACCGTGCGGTGGGGCCAGTAGGCAGAGTCGAGCGGGTTGTACAGCGTGAAGGGCAGCGTGGCCGCCATCAAGGCCGCGGCGATGTGCGCCACGGGGCTGCCGGCGAGGGGCAGCAGCAGGAACGCGCCCATGGCCAGGACCAGGGAAGGCCAGCCCACCATGCGCGGGAGATCGACGTACGGCGGCGGGCCGTGCAGCAGCACCGGCGCGATCATCGCGACGAGCGCGACGAGCATCAGCCCCACCCCGAGCCGCTGCATCCACACCGGCCGCTGGTCCGCGGCGCGCGGGGGGTGCGGGCCGCGCACACGGGCGACCACGACCATCGCCGCCGCCACGAGCAGCGCGAGCGCGACCACGACGACGGCCGCCGTGAGGCCGCTGATGCCGAGCAGGCGCGAGGCCACGTCGCCGGGGCCGATGGCGCCGTCCGTCCAGAAGGCCGCGACGGCGAGGCCCGTCATCGCGCCGACGAGGCCGATGCTCGCGGCGGCGCCGACCATCGTGGGCTGCGCGCCCCGCGCAGGGTCCCACGGGAACAGCAGCGCGAGCAGCAGGAACCCGCCGAGCATCAGGGCCGCGATGGCGAGCACCCACGGGTGCGCCAGCACGAGCAGGAGCGTGATCGGCACCGCCGCGCCCAGCCACGCCAGCCGGCCGCGCAGCACCTCGAGGAGCGCGAACATGAGGAAGGGCAGGAGCGCAAGATCGAGCGCGGTGGGGGCCGCCATGGTGGTGCGGAAGATCTCCTCGGGCATCAGCGCCAGCGCGAGCCCGCCGACGAAGGCCGCAAGGAGGCCCTCGTAGCGGAGCAGGAGGAGCGAGACCCCGACGACGCTGACGGCGCCGAGCCCGGCGGGCACGAAGCGGAGGAGCTGGTAGAGGTCCACGCCGCTGAAGGCCACGATGGCGCCGATGACCGCGTGCATGCCGGGCGGGTACAGCACGCCCCCGACGGGGTCGAGGACGCCGTCGCGCAGATGCTCGCGCACGAGGGTCATGTGCGTGTACGGGTCCTCAGCCGCCATGACGGGGTTGCTCAGCGGGTCGAGGAGCCGGAGCACCACCGCCAGCGCCGCCACCGAGGCGAGCGCGGCCAAGGTGAGCGAGCGCGAGGGGCCTTGCGCGGCGGTGGGCACGGACGAAGCCTCCGTGGAGAGCGCGGGCCCGCGCTGGGCGCAGGCGCGCGGCCATCCCCTTCGGCACGCGGACCGGCTTGCAGCCGCCATATGATTTGTGGGGCCAATCTGAAACGCGCGATCAAGCTTGCCGTGGAGGGCTGAGCATCTGGCAAATGAGAGGATTCGCCTACTGCGACGATGGCACGAACATCGTTTAGCCAATGCACGCCGAGCGCACCCCCACTGCAGCCCGCCCCAGGCGGGCTCGCCTCCGAGGGGACCCCCCGTGCCCAGCCCTGCCCGCGCCGCGACGGCCCCGCCGGACGACACCGAAGCCCAGCCCGCGACCCTCGAGTTCCCCCCCGCACCCCCGCGCGCCCGCGCGGTCGGGGTCGCGCGCTACGCGGACCTTGGGGTTGCGACGGTCGTGGCCGTCGTGGCGGCCTGGGCTGCCCTCGCGCTGCCCGAGGGCTCGCTGCTTCGGCTCGCGCTCGCGATGCCGATGGTGTTCTGGATCCCCGGCTACCTCGTGCTCGAAGCGATGGCCCCCCGCGGACCCCGGGGGCAGAGCGACCGCGCGTGGCGCGCCGCCGCGGCCATCGCCGTCAGCCCCGCGGTCGCCGGCCTCGCCGCGCTCGCGACGGCGCTGTACCCCGGCGGCTTCCGACCCGCCGCGATCGTGGGCATGATCACCGCCGTGTGCCTGGTCGCGGCCGCGCAAGCCACGCGCCGCCGCTGGCTCGCGAGCCCCCGGTCCGCCTCGAGGCCCCACGAGGCCGACGCGCCCGACCGCACGGACGCGGGCCCGTGGCCGGCGGAGGGGAGGGGCGCCGCGTGAGAAGGTCCCCGCGCCACGCGGGGAACGGGAAGGGTTCCGGCGCGCAGGCCTTTGCCCCAGCGCCCGGCGCGGTCGTCCTCGTCATCGTCGATGCGGGGTCCGACGCGGACCTGCGCCCCGACGCCATGCCCTTCCTCCACGGCCTCGCCGAGAGCGGGCTCCGCGCGCGCCTCCAGGGCCTGCCGGGCCTGTCCAGCAGCGCCGCGCTCCTCGCGGGCGGCGCCGCACCTGCGCCTCCGGCGACCGTCACCGACGGACCCGTGACCGCGGCAGCGCGCCGCCTCCTGCAGCCTGGCCCGGCCGCCGCGACGGACTGTGACGCGGCCGTCGCCGCGCTCGGGCAGCCGGACGCCCCGCCGAGCCTCGTCGGGCCGCACGCGCGGCGCTTCCTGACCTGCGACCTCGCCACGCGCCTCGCGCGCGATGAGACCACCTACGCCGCGCTGGCCCGCGCGCTGCGCGATGGCCACGGCCCAGGTCTCTACGTGGCCCGGCTCCGCGCGCTCGACCGCGCGAACCACCGCCACGGCCCTGGCACGCCGCCTGTGCGCCGCGCCCGCCGCATCATCGACCGGCAGCTCGCGGCGATCCACGCCGCGGTGAGCGCGGGCCATCGCCATTGGTCCTTCGTCGTCGTCGGCGACCACGCGGCCGCGACGGTCGACCGCACGATCGACCTCCGGCGAGCCCTGCTCCGGGCCGGGGCCGCCCGGGGCGACGTCGCGCTCGCCGTGGGCCCCACCCTCGCCGCGGCGTGGGCGCGCACCGGCGCGGGCCGCCGCGCCCTCGACGATGCCCTCGCAGGCCTCCCGGGGGCGGTGCTCGTCGCCCCGGAGGAGCGCCGCGCGACCGGCCTCGCCGGGCCGGCGTGGGGCGATGCGCTCCTCGCCGTGCGGCCGGGCTCCGCCTTCTGGCCCGAGTCGGGCGGCTTCACGGCGCCCCTTGCGGTCCACGGCTACCTCGACGCAGCGGCCGAACGGCCCGCCTTCGCGGTCGTGGCGAGCACCGACGCGCCCGCGCCGCGGAGCGTGGCGACGCCCCGTCCCCTCGCCGACATCGCACCCACCGTGTGCGATCTCTTGGGCGTGCCGCCCCTCGGCAGCGGGCGAAGCCTCCTCGCACGGCCCCTGGCGCGGGCCTGAGCGGCGCGGATCACGCGACCTATTGGCGAAAAAGCCTGCGGAATCCGCGGTCTAGGATGCGTCGTGGGACGATTTCGCCACCAAGCTTTCCAAGGTGGCCGCCTAACCGGCGCATGGTGACGCATGCGCGGGCGGGCGTTCCTGATCCTCTTGGCGATGCTGCTGAACGCGCTGCCCGCGGGGAGCCAGGACAGCGGAGGGGCCGCGCCCGACCTGGAGGTGATGGACCTCGTGGCATCGCCGGCGAACGCCACGGCGGGCAGCCCCGTGACCTTCGCGGCGACCTTGAACAACACGGGCAACGCCAGCGCGGGGCCATTCAATGTCACGTTCTCGGTCGATGACGACCTCGTGGGCACCGTCGAGGTCCCCAGCCTCGCCGCGGGCAACGTGACGACCGTGACCTCGCCCCCCTGGAACGCCACCGCCGGCAGCCACCAAGTCAAGGCCGTGGCCGACGCGAACGACACCGTCAACGAGTCCGACGAGGCCAACAACGAGCGCTCGACGCCCCTCATCGTCGCGGAGGCATCCAACGCGACGCAGCCCCCGGCCACGCCCGGCAGCGGCGCGAACGCGACGGCGACCAACAACACGGGCCAGACGGCGGCGACGAATGCGACGACGCTGCCCGACCTCTCGGTGCGCAACTTCACCATCGAGCCCGCGACGCCGCGGCCGGAGCAGAACGTCAGCTTCCGCGCCACCATCGCGAACGTCGGCGCGGGCCCTGCGCCCGCGGCGAACCTCAGCGTGCTCCTGGAGGGCACGAGCATCGCGTCGGCGACCGTGCCGCTCCTCGGCCCCGGCGAGGAGGCCAACGTCACGCTGCCGAACTGGACGGCCGTGGAGGGCCTGCTGAGCCTGCGGGCCGTCGTGGACCCCGCCGACGTGATCAACGAGTCCGACGAGCGCAACAACGAGATGCTCGCGCGCCTCGAGGTGCGCGCCCCCGCCCTCGAGACGCTGCCCGACCTGGCCATCGTGACCATCGACGTGCTGCCGCAGGACGCCGTCGCGAGGAGCAACGTCACGTTCCAGGTGCGCGTGGAGAACCGCGGGCGCGGCAACGCGTCCGGCTTCGAGGTGACCTTCACGCTCAACGGCACGCTGCTCGGCAAGGGCAACGCCTCGGGCCTCGCGCCGGGCGAGCACGTCGACGTCCTGTCGCCCGGCTGGGCCGCGGCCGAGGGCAACCACACGGTGCTCGTGGAGCTCGACCCCGCCGACGAGGTGCTGGAGAACGACCAGGACCCCAACGCGCGCCTGCTGGCCTTCGCCGTCGGGGCGCGCCCGCCCGCGCCGCGCGCCGACCTGGCCATCCTCTCGCTCGGCATGTTCCCGCCGATCCCGGTGCCGGGCGACCGCGTCGTGTTCACGGCCGAGGTGGCGAACCGCGGCGAGGCCGAGGCGCCGCCGTTCAAGGTGGCCTTCTTCGCCGGCGACCGCGACCTCGGCGTCACGCGCGTCGACGGCCTCGCGCCCGGCGCGACGGCCGACGTCGAGTCCGCGCCGTGGCTGGCCTCGGAAGGGACGCTGAACGTGCGCGTCGAGCTCGACGCGTCGTCCGAGGTGAACGAGACCGTCGAGCATGCCAACAACGAGCGCGTCCGCGCGCTGGTGGTGCGCGCCGCCAGCACGGACTCCAAGCCCGTGCCGGACGCGGGCTTCGCGGGCCTCGCGGTCGCGGTCGCGGTGCTCGCCCTGGCCAGCCGAAGGCGCGCGTAGCCGCGGCAAGCTCTTTGGCCCCCCAGGGCTTGCAGGCGCGATGATCGCCCAGTCGTACAAGCTGAAGCTCGGCGCCCCGGCGCCGGACTTCCACGACCTGCCCGGCGTGGACGGCCAGCCCTACAGCCTGGGGAGCTTCCACGACAAGCCCTTCCTCGCGGTCATCTTCAGCTGCAACCACTGCCCCTACGTCCAAGCCTTCGAGGACCGCATGATGGCGGTGCAGCGCGACTACCTCGACCGCGGCGTGCAGCTCGTGGCGATCAACAGCAACGACGAGGCCGCCTACCCCGACGACAGCTTCGACCACATGATCCAGCGCGCCGAGGCGAAGGGCTTCAACTTCCCGTACCTGCGCGACGCGCCGCAAGCGGTGGCCGAAGCCTATGGCGCCGTGTGCACGCCCCACGTGCTGGTCTTCGACAAGGAGCGCAAGCTGCGCTACCAGGGCCGCATCGAGGACGGCCGCGATCCGCGCGAGTCCAAGACCAAGGACCTGCGCGACGCGCTCGACGACCTGCTGGCCCACAAGTCGGTGCGCGTGCCCGAGACGCCGGCCTTCGGGTGCAGCATCAAGTGGGGGCGCGTCCAGCCGCGCGCATAGGGCTACGCCGCCGCCGTGGCGGCTTCGTACACGTGGTGCGTGCGCTCGGCGCAGCGCGCCCAGGTCATGCGTTGCGCGACGGCGCGCGCGGCGGTGCCCATGGCCTTGGCGAGGGTCGGGTGCTCGAGCAGCGCCTTCACGTACTCGGCCATGAGCTCCGTGTCCCAGTAATCCGCCTGCAGCGCGTGGGGCAGCACCTCCGCGACGCCCGTGCTGCGGCTCAGCACCACCGGCAAGCCCGCGGCGGCGGCTTCGAGGGCCGAGATGCCGAAGGGCTCGCTGAAGCTCGGCAGCACATACGCCGATGCGCGGCGGTACAGCGCTGGCACGTCGTCCTCGGGCACGTAGCCCAAGAGGTTGATGCGGTGGTGGAGGCGGCGCTCGATCACCTCCTGCTCGATGTCGCGCCGCAGGGGCCCCGTGCCACCGAGCGCGAAGTGCGCGTCGAGGCCTTGGCCCAGCAAGCGCTCCGCCATCCACACGAACTGCAGGCAGCCCTTCTGCGGCGTGAGCCGGCTCAGGAAGAGCACCATGCCCGGCCGGCGCGCGTAGTCGCGGCCCTCGCTGGACCATGCGTACTTCCCGGCCTCGACGCCGTTGTGGACCACGTCCACGGCCTCGGCGCGCGCCCCATAGGCCCGGATCAACTGGTCGCGGGTGTAGCCTGAGACCGCGATCACGCGCTGTGCGCCCCGCACCGCCGCGCGCTCGATGTCGGAGATCCAGGACTGGGGGGAGAAGCCTCCGGATCGGTCCCACTCGGTGCTGTGCATGCTGAACACGAGGGGCGTGCCGGTGCGCGCGGACAGCTCGAGCCCGGCGCGCGCGGTGATCCAGTCGTGGGCGTGCAGGACGTCGAAGCGCTCGCGGGTGGGGAAGCGCTCCACCAGCGCGGTGTTGTAGAGCTCCACGGCCCGCGCGAACCCCCCCACCTGCTCGGCGCGCTCGCCCATGGTGCCGTAGGGTCCAACGAGGGGATCCGGGACGCGATGCAGCTTCATCCACGGCACGCGCGTGGGCGCTTCCTTCACGTCGGGCATGAAGAAGTCGATGCGCACGCCGCGCGCCGCCAGCTGCTCGGTGAGGTGGTAGCAGTGCACGCCGAGCCCGCCGGCCACGAAGGGAGGGAATTCCCAGCCGAGCATCGCGACGCGCATGGAGGGTGGGCGCTAGCGCGGTGCGGCTCAAAAAGGCGATGGGTGCTTCGCCCATGGGGGCCTCGCGCGCGCGGTCGCGGCCCGCGCGATCGCGCCGGCGAGCGGCGCCGCGAGGGGCCCGCGCCGCGGTCGGGCGTCCCGGGCAAGCGCGTCGCGCGCGCCACCAAAGGGCCGGGGAAGCGGCACAAAATCTATAAGCTCCAAGTCGCGTGGCCACTCCACGGCTTCTCGCCTGGCGCGTGCCAGCGCGAGGTTTTCCGCTCGTTCGGAGCGTCGCTCCAATGAAGAAGCTCCTGGTGAAGAAGGTCGATGCGTTCACCGACGCGCCCCTCGCCGGCAACCCCGCCGGGGTGGTCCACGGCGCCGACACGCTCAGCGACCGCGAGATGCAGGGCCTCGCGCGCGAGATGAACCTGAGCGAGACCGCCTTCATCCTCAGCCCCGAGGACGCGGGCATCGACTTCGAGCTGCGCTACTTCACCCCCACCGAGGAGGTCGAGCTGGGCGGCCACGCGACCCTCGCCTCCTACCATAGCCTGGTCGAAGAGAAGGTGCTCAAGCTCGGCGCGGCGAGCAACAAGTTCAACCACAAGAACAAGTCCGGCATCTACGGCGTCGAGGTCAGGCCCAGGGGCGCCTTCGAGCAGATCATGATGCAGATGGACAAGCCCTCCTTCGGGGAGGACTTCGACGACGATGAGAAGATCGCGAAGCTGCTGGGCATCGAGAAGAAGCAATTGCACGACGAGCTGCCCGCGAAGACCATGAACGAGAAGACCCTCCTCGTGCCGGTGGACGGCCTCGCGACCCTCGAGAAGCTCGACCCCGACTTCACCGCGATCGCGAAGCTGAAGCGGAAGGAGAAGATCGAGCATCTGCTGCCCTTCACGAAGGAGACCCACGACATGGGCTCCAACTACCACATGCGCTTCTTCGCGCCAGCCATCGGGATCAACGAGGACCCCGTCACGGGCGTGGGGCACGCGCGGCTCGCGGCCTACCTCGTGCGGCACAAGGTGGTCAAGACCACCAGCGGGCTCGCGTCCCTGACAGGCGAGCAGGGCCACTTCGTCGGCCGGCCGGGCAAGGTCACCGTCGAGGTGCGCAGCGAAGGCCAGACCATCCGCGACGTGCGCGTGGGCGGCACGGCGATGACGGTGCTGCGCGGCGAAGTGCTGCTGCCCTAGCGGCTCGGCGTCCGACTACCACCAGCCGCGGCCGTTGTCGTAGGTGACCTCGCCGTCGCCGCGGCGGCGCGCGTCGGGGCGCCCGTTCGCGGGCCCATCCTGGGGCGCGGCGCGGGAGCGGGGCGCGGGCGGGCCTTGGTGCCGCTGCTCGCGCGTCGGCGCGGGCCGGTAGCTTCCATCCGCGCGGTGCCGCTGGCGCCAGCCTTGGCTGCGGTTGCCGCGCGCGGGCGGGCCCTCGCGCGGCGCGTGCGTGCGCGGCGGCCCGCGGTGCTGCTCGCGGCGCGGCGCGTACGGCCCGGGATCGGCGGGCCCGTGGGGCGTCGCGTCGCGGCGCTCGTGCACGCGCTGAGCTGGCCTGGCGCTGAAGGGAGCGTGGAACGGCTGCGGGGGCTTCGCGGGCCCGTCGGGGACGTGGTCCGGCAGGGGCCCGACGTCGAAGGGCTGCAGCCGCGCGCCGGCCGCGCGCTCCACGTCGCGGAGTTCGCCGGCTTGGTCGGGCTGCACGAAGGTGAACGCCCTCCCCGTCCGACCCATGCGGGCGGTGCGGCCGATGCGATGCACGTAGGCGTCGGGCTCGTGCGGGATGTCGTAGTTCACGACGTGGCTGATCTCCACCACGTCGATGCCGCGCGAGGCGATGTCCGTCGCGACCAGCACCTTGGCGCGGCCCTCGCGGAACGCGCCCATGGCGCGCTCGCGCTGGCTCTGGCTCATGTTGCCCTGCAGCGCGACGGCCTCCCAGCCCTGCTTGGCCAGCTGCTGCGCGAGCCTGCGCGCGAGGTGCTTGGTGCGCGTGAACACGATGGCGCGCTCGGGGCCCTCGCGGTCGAGCAGCGCGGCGAGGGCGCGCGGCTTGTCGGCCTTCTGGACATCGATGCGGAACTGCTCCGCGAGGGGCGTCGCGGCTGGCCCGGCCTCGACGCGCACGTGCGCCGCGTCGGGCCTCATGAAGCGTTTCGCGAGCTGCTTGATCGGCTCGGGGACCGTGGCGCTGAACAGCGCGGTCTGGCGCTCCCGGGGCAGGGCGCGGAGCACACGCTCCACGTCGGGCAGGAAGCCCATGTCGAGCATGCGGTCGGCCTCGTCGAGGATGAGGGTGCGCACGCCGTCGAGGCGCACCGTGCGCTGCTGGAGGTGGTCGAGCAGCCTTCCTGGAGTCGCGACGAGTGCGATGGCGCCGGGCTGGCGGAGAGCTTCGACCTGAGGGTTGAAGCCGACACCGCCGTAGACCGTCACGACGCGCAGGCCGCTGCCCTTCGACAGGTCGGTGATGCTCTCCGCGACCTGGATCGCCAGCTCGCGCGTGGGCACGAGCACGAGCGCGACGACGCCGCGCGCCTGGCGCGCCTTGAGGTGCGCCTCGACGAGCGGGATCCCGAAGGCCGCGGTCTTGCCCGTGCCCGTCCTCGCCTGGGCGATGAGGTCCTGGCCCTGCAGCATCGGCGCGATGGCCTGGGCTTGGACGGGGGTCGGGGTCTCGTAGCCGAGCGCCGCGACGGCGTTCAACGTGGACGGGCTGAGCGGGAGTTGATCGAATCGTTGCATGGAGGTTCCTTGGGTTGCGGACGGACCGCGCGGCGCAACACGAGATGTCGCCGGTCCGCGCCCGGGGGCGCGCAAACGCAGGGGGTTTCGAAGAAGGCGACCGCCCCTGCGGACTCGAACTCGGATCTTGCCGGGGCATCGTACGCGGGTCAGGTATTTAACAACTCGTACCCTGCCGTGCGCATGGACCGCACGGTGCCGACGCTCCAGGGCCGCTGGGTCCGCCTTGAGCCGCTGCGCGCCGAGCATGCGAAGGACCTCTGGGACGCCGCGCGCGAGCGCGAGATCTGGCGGTACATGACCTTCGACGTGGCGAGCCCCTCGGACCTCGACGCGTGGATCGCCATGCGCCTCGCCGACGCGCGCGACCACGGGGCGCTGGTCTTCGTGCAGCGCGATGCCCGGACAGGCCAGGCTTTCGGGAGCACGTCGATCTTCGACCTGCGGCCCAAGGACAAGGGCGTGGAGATCGGGCACACGTGGATCGGCGCCAGCCACCGGGGCACGCCCGCGAACACCGAGGCGAAGCTGCTGCTGCTCACGCATGGCTTCGAGGCCCTGGGCGCCATCCGCGTGCAGCTCAAGACCGATGCCCGCAACGCGCGCTCGCGCGCGGCCATCGAGCGGCTCGGCGCGCAGTTCGAGGGCATCCTGCGCCACCACAGCATCATGCCCGACGGCTACCGCCGCGACACGGCGATGTACAGCATCCTCGCGGCCGAGTGGCCTGGCGTCAAGGCGCGGCTGCAGGAATCCCTGGCGCGGCCGCGAGGCGCGTGAGGGCGCCCGCCACGACCTCGATGGCGGCGGCGAAGTCGGCCAGGTCGAGCCGCTCGTGGGGCGTGTGGTCGAGGCTCGCGTCGCCCGGCCCGTACGCGACGCAGGGCACGTTCCACGCGGGCGCGAGGATGTTCATGTCGCTGGTGCCGGTCTTGCGCAGGTAGCGCGGCACCCTGCCCTGGGCGCGCACGGCCGCGACGAAGGCCCGCGCCAGGGCTGTGTTCTTGTCGCACACCCACGCGGGGTCCACCTCGGGCACGTCGAGCTCCCCGCGGCCGGCGCGCGCGCGCAGGAACGCGACGAGCTCGTCGGCGTCGAAGCCCGGCGGCGTGCGGACGCTCCCCGCCACCTCGATGCGGTCGCGGCCGTTCTGCAGCCGGCGCGTCTGGACGCTCGTGAGCTTCGCCGTCGGTGTCGTGAACAGGCTGTCGCCATGCTGCGGCGCGAGCCAGCCTTGGACCGCGCTCCAG
>DASYRW010000083.1:0-8270 GCA_036003985.1 Thermoplasmatota archaeon | reverse complement strand
GGCGAGCGGCTTGTTCAGCCCAGGATGGACCGCGATCCACGGGTCGTCGTGGCCGGACTGGTCGAGGAGCCGTTGCGCACCCGGCGGCGGCGGGGGCGCGTAGGTGGAGAGCGGGACGAGCGCGCCGCCGCTGGGTGTGTCTTGGACGTCCCAGAAGCTGAAGGCCTGCGCGTAGGCCGAGACCGGCAGGGGGGCGGGTAACACTTGCTGCAGCGCGGAAGCCACGACCACGACGCGGTCGCCGACGACGGCGGACGACACGCCATGGCCTGGGCCGCTGAGGGGCCGCTGGTCTGCGATGGCTGGCTGCGCGGGGTCGGCGATGTCCACCAGCAGCAGCGAATTCGGCCGCGGCGCGAGGTCTTCGCCTGGCAATTGCAGGCGCACCCACCCCGGCGCGCAGGCGGAGCGCCACCACAGGCCCTCGCCGGCCGGCACGCCCATGGGAAGCGCGATCGGGGATTGGTCGGGCTGCCGCACCGTGCTGCTCGTGACCAGCGCAAGGTGGGTGCCGTCCGCGACGGCCGCGACGTCGTACACGTAGGAGGTGCGCATGACCACTTCGCCGAGCCATTGCGGGTGCGCGGGGTCGGTGATGTCCGCGACGGTCGCCACGACATCCTTGCGGCCCTGCGCGACCGCGAGGCGCCGGCCGTCCTTGCTCACGATGTCGCCGCACAGCGTGCCGGGCACGGTGGTGCCGTAGCTCGCGCTCACGAGCGGGTCGTGGCCCACGAGATGGAAGTTGGGCGTCGTGTGCCGGTGCAACGAGGCGTCGAGGTGGTCGTGGCCCACGGCCAGCACGGGCGAAACCCAGTCATTGGCACCGAAGGGACCCTCGCCTGGCGGCGGCGGCCCGGGCCCCGACCCGCCGAGGCAACCCGCGAGGAGCAGCGCGCACGCGACCAGGGCTGGGCGCATCGGGCACGCACCGCCGCGGCGGGGGAAAAGGCTTCCTCAGGCCAAGGCAAGCTTCAGGCGCGGCGAGGCGATCAGGATCCGTGCGCCTCCTCGGCCTCATCGCGCTGCTCAGCCAGTGCAGCGGCCCGTTCTGCTAGCCCTTCCCCGCCGCCTTGCCCTTCGGCGCCTCGTCGAGCACCATGGTCAGCTCGCGGTACGGCGTGCGGAACCAGCGCTTGCCTTTCTCGTACTTCTCCTCCAGCAGCGGCAGCAGCTTCTGGATCGCCAGGCCGACCGTCCCGGGCTTCTCGTCGATGCGCTTGGCGATCTCGCTCAGGAACAGCCACCCCTCGCCCTTGCGGCGCTCCTCCACGAGCACCTTGAGGATGCGCACGTTGACCGACGCGTCGAGGATGCGCACCAGCTTCGCGATGTCCTCGGGGTCGGTGGTGAGGTGGTACTCCTTGCCCACGTCTGCCAAGATGGGCCGGCGCAGATAATTGTTTGCACGTCAACGTGAATGCGTGGTTCCGTGTTCCAGTGGCTTCACAAGATTACGAAAGCTATATCTTTTGGGCGCGCCTTGGGGGTGCCAGGGACGGGGGATCGCCGCTCGCCAGTGACCGGTGCCCGGGGCTCTGGGCCGCCTCGGCGCCGTTCGATTTTGGCGCGATCCCTCGCTCCTCCCCCTTCGCTGGCCCTATGGGGGGTTTGGGATGCGCGCTTCCCAAGGAGCCACGGCAACCTTCATGCGCGGCCGCCCCCGTCGCGCCCGCGTGCCGTTCCAGTTCGCGCTCGTGCCGGGCCTGCGCGCCATCGCGTGGGCCGCGGCGCTGCTCGTGGGGTTGTGGGTGCTCGCGCGCCGCCCCGACGCGGCGGGCCGCGCCTTCGCGTTCTGGGCCCTCGTGTGGGCAGGCGGCGTGCAGCTGCTGCTGAGCCTGCAGGCCTTGGCCACCGACGCCGCGACGCAGCAGGTGCTGTACCGCGCGGCCAACTACGCGATCCTGTTCAGCAGCTCCGCCTTCCTCGCGGTGCTGCTGTACGCGCCGCGGCCGCAGCCGCGCAGGCGCGTGGCGCTCGCGGCGCTGATCGCGCTGCCGGCGTTGGCCGCGCTCGCCTTCGCGTGGGACCACGGCGCGTTCCTCGCCGAAACGCTCGACGGCGGCTACAGCGCGACCAACGCAGGCGCCTACGCCCTCGCGTTCCATCCGGTGCTGTGGACGGGCTTCCTGGTGGGCATGCTCTGGCTGGGCTGGCGGGCGCCCGCCCTCGAGGGCAGCGCGCGCGCCTCCGCGACGTGGCTCATGGCGGGCTTGGCCCTCTTCGCAGCCGACCGCTTCACGCGCACCGCGACGTGGTGGGTGCGCGAGCCCAGCACCATCGGCCCGCCGCCCGACGGGCCCATCTATGCCCTGTACATGGTCGCCTTCGGCGTCGCGGTCGCGTGGATGGCGCTGCGCGCGCGGCGCATCCCCGACGGCGCGAACGTCGGCCTCGCCGCGCTGGTCGGCGGCGCGGTGGGCGCGACCGGCATCATCACCTACGGCCTCACCGACCCGCAGTTCGCCGGCACGACCGCTGGCGTGCTCCTCAGCGCGCTCCTCGCGCCGCTCTACACGCTGCTGCTCGCGGGCGGAGCCCTCGACGCCGCCGGGAGCGACGCGGTCGTGCACGCACGCCGCCAGCGCGCGGCGGTGCTCAGCGAGCCGTGAGCGCGCAGCGCGGCCGAACGAACGTTCGGCGTCCACCCGTCGTTCGCGAGCGATTGATCGCATGCTGCCGCGGCACTGCCGCGCGTGTCGCGGCGATGGGCCATTTCGCATGCAAGTGGCCGCCGCCTGCCAGCAGCAGTTTTATGCCAGAAGAGCGACTTGCGCTTCCTCGGTGCACGCGTGCGGCTGCTGTTGATCCACGCCGACGCTCTCGAATTCGAGGTCAAAAAGCCCGCGCTGAAGGGCATCGCGGAGCTTCCCGCCGACCAGCGGAAGGGCGCCGCCGCCGAAACGCTGGTGGTGTTCTACAGCGTCGAGAAGCCGGACGAGGCCGACCCCGCGGGCGTGGTCAAGGCGGCGGTCGCGAGCATCCAAGACGTCGCGGGCCAGGTCAAGGCCGCGCACGTGACCCTCTATCCCTACGCGCACCTGAGCAGCGAGCTCGCGCCCCCGCGCGCGGCGCAGCAGATCGGCGCGGACCTGTTCGCCGCGACCCAAGCGGCGGGCTTCCAGGTGCTCAACGTGCCCTTCGGGCACTACAAGGCCTTCACGATCAAGGCGAAGGGCCACCCCCTGGCCGAGCTCAGCCGCACCGTGCGGGCCGGCGACGCCGCCGCGAGCCCGAAGGGCGGGCCCGCCCAGGCAGGGAAGGAAAGCGAGGCCCTCAGGGCGGAGAAGAAGCTCGTGAGCCAATGGTTCGTGCTCACACCGCAGGGCGAACTGGTCCCAGCCAAGGACTTCGACTTCAGCCCGTGGCCCGAGCTGCAGCGGCTCTACCGCTACGAGAGCGCGAAGGTCCGCGCCGCGGCGCAGGAACCGCCGCACGTGCGCATGATGCAGGAGCTGGAGCTCGTGGACTACGAGCCGGGCTCGGATTCGGGCAACTTCCGGTGGTACCCCAAAGGCTCGCTCGTCAAACGGCTCCTCGAGACCCACGTCAGCGACATCGTGCAACGGTATGGTGGGCTGAGGGTCGAGACGCCGATCATGTACGACTTCCAGCACCCGGCCCTCAACAAGTACCTGCAGCGCTTCCCCGCCCGCCAGTACACGGTCCAGAGCGACGACAAGGAGTTCTTCCTGCGCTTCGCCGCGTGCTTCGGCCAATACCTGATCGCGCACGATGCGACCATCAGCTACCGCCACTTGCCCCTGAGGCTGTACGAGCTCACGCACTACAGCTTCCGTCGCGAGCAGAGCGGCGAGGTCGCGGGCCTGAAGCGGCTGCGCGCGTTCACCATGCCCGACATGCACACGATCGTGGCCGACATGCCCCAAGCCAAGGAGGAGTTCGCGCAGCAGTTCGAGCTGTGCATGGGCTGGATGGCCGACGTGGGTCTGCCCTACGAAGCCGCGATCCGCTTCGTGCGCTCTTTCTACGAGGAGAACAAGGACTTCGCGGCCTCGCTGGCGCGCAAGCTCGGCCGGCCCATGCTGCTGGAGATGTGGGACGAGCGGTTCTTCTACTTCGTGATGAAGTTCGAGTTCAACGTCATCGACTCGCAGGACAAGGCGTCGGCCCTCAGCACGGTGCAGATCGACGTGGAGAACACCGAGCGCTTCGACATCACGTACGCCGACCACACGGGCCAGAAGAAGCTTCCTTACCTGTTGCACGCGAGCATCAGCGGCAGCGTGGACCGCAACGTGTACGCGCTGCTCGAGACCCAGGCGCGCGAGGTCGCGAAGGGCAAGAAGGCCATGCTGCCCTTCTGGATCGCGCCCACGCAGGTGCGCATCTGCCCCGTCAACGACACCTTCGTCCCGCAAGCGGAGGCCCTCGTGGCCCAGCTCGCCCCGTTCCGCGTGGACGTGGATGACCGCGAGGAGGGGATCGGAAGGAAAGTGCGCGACGCCGAGAAGGAGTGGGTGCCGGTCATCATCGTCGTCGGCGAGAAGGAGGCCGCGAGCGGCAAGCTCGCTGCCAGACTGAGGTGGAGCGGCGAGCAGCAGGAGCTGGCGGTGCCGCACCTCCTCGACGTCATGAGGCAGCAGCAGGGCGCGCGCCCCCAGGCGGCGCTGCCGCTGCCGGTCAAGCTCACCAGGAGGCCCGTGTTCCGGGGGTAAGCCCTTGTCCCAAGAGCCCAAGGTGTACCTGAACGGCGAGTTCGTGCCCGAGAGCAAGGCGAGCGTGTCGGTCTTCGACCACGGCTTCCTCTACGGCGACGGCGTGTTCGAGGGCATCCGCGCCTACCACGGCCGCGTGTTCAAGCTCGACGAGCACGTCGACCGGCTCTTCGACAGCGCGAAGGCCATCGACCTGGCCATCCCGCACACGAAGGCCGAGCTCAAGGAGCTGATCCTCGAGGCGTGCCGGCTCAACGGCGTGCAGGACGGGTACATCCGGCCGATCGTCAGCCGCGGCGTGGGCGACCTCGGCCTCGACCCGCGCAAGTGCAAGGCCGTGACCGTGCTGATCATCGCGCGGCCCACGATCAAGCTCTACCCGCAGGAGAAGTACGAGAAAGGCCTCGTCGTGGTCACGGTCAGCGCGCGCCGCACGCCGGCGCAGTGCCTCAGCCCCAACATCAAGTCGCTGAACTACCTCAACAACATCCTCGGCCGCATCGAGGCGAACCACTGCCAGGCCGATGAAGGCCTGATGCTGGACGTGCAGGGCTTCGTGTCGGAAGCAACGGCCGACAACATCTTCCTCGTGCGGCGCGGCATCGTGTCCACGCCCCCAGCCCACAACACGCTCAAGGGCATCACGCGCAAGGCCGTGAAGGAGCTGTGCGCGCTCGAGGGCTTCCCGCTGGAGGAGCACCCCGTCGCCCTCTTCGATGTCTATACGGCCGACGAGGTGTTCATCACCGGCACCGCCGCGGAGCTGGTGCCCGTCGTGCTCGTGGATGGCAAGCAGATCGGCGACGGCAAGCCGGGCCCTGTCACCAAGCACCTCATGGCGGCCTTCGCGCGGTTCGCGCGCTCCACGGGCACGCCTATCTACCCTGAGGACAGCGTCGCGCAGCCCGCGGTGAAGGTGCTCAAGAAGGCCTAGCGCGCCATCGTGGCGTTGCCCTCGGCCAGCTGCGCGCGGCCGGTCATGGCGTACTCGTTGTAGAGCGCGCTCCCCTGCGCGGACTCGCCGGTGAGGCTGGCGGCCGGCGAGCCGGCCGCGGCACGGAAGTCGCTGGAGCCCGCGCCGTAGGCCGTGTACGTGAAGTCCTTCGGCATCCGGATGAGCCCCTCGGGGCCGAGGTGCCAGCCGACGAACGTGGCCGCTGGCGCGGTCGGGGCTGCGGAGGGGATGGTCGCGTCGAAGCCGTAGGTGCCGTTCGCCCACGGGATGTCCGCGCTCACGCCCAGCGCGAGCGGCGCCGGCACCGGCGCGGGCTGGCTCGCGCTGAAGGTCGTCGCCGCGACGCCGCCGACGAAGCCGAGCGCGGCGTGCTGCGCCCACAGCGCCGAGTCGTTGGTGACGAGCCAGAGCTGGTAGTAGTGGGAGCCCTCGCTGCCGTCGGGGCTGTCGATGAGCGCGCCGACGTCGCTGATCATCACGGCGCGCGGGGGACCGCCGTCCACGCTGTACGACGGGCACTCCTTGAGCCCGAAGAAGACGGGCACGCGGCCGCCCTGCTCGCCCACGAGCGTGAAGTTCGGCGGCACGAAGCCGCGCACCGCCGCGACCTCCACCGGCACGAGCGCCAGGGCCTCGCGGCACGTCGCGTCGAAGGTGAAGGGCAGCGGCGCCGGCGCCGTCATGTTCGCGGTCGCGTTGCCGGGGGTGGCGTTCCCGGTGCCGTTGCCGGTCGCGTTCGAGGGCGGCGGCGTGGGGGTGGTGGTGTTGTTGCGGGCCGGCGGCGGCGCGGCGGGCGCCGAGGGCTGCTGCGCCGGGGGGTTGGAAGGGCCGCCGAGGCAGCCGGCCGCGAGCAGCGAGGCCAGGACGAGGATCACGGTCGCGCGCATGGGGACCCGCGCCGCCAGCGGCCGGGCGGCGGATAAGGCTTAGGATCTGGGTCAGAGGAGCTTGTCCCTTGGCAGCAGCCGGCCTGTGATCTCCACGAGCGGGTGCTGGCTGTAGTCGTTGACCTCGATGTCGGCGAGCGTGTGCAGGCCTGATGCTTTCGCATTGCGCTCCAGGCCTAGCTCGACGTCCTTGTCGAGCGTCAGGACGTACGCGTCGAGCTCGGGGATGCCGAGCTGGGTCGCCGCGATGACGCGGTGGTGCCCATCGACGAGGATGGGCCGCGGCTTCTTCCAGATCACCAGGATCGGCTCGGCGAGGCCGCGGCGGATCTCGCGCTTGCGGCCTTCGAGCTCGTCGGCGAAGATGGTGCGCTGCGTGGGGATGAAGTCCTGGATGGGCACGCGGCGGCGGCCGATGTCCACGTGGATGTTGTACAGCGTCTCGAGGGTCTCCTTGAGCTTCAGCAGCTTCGAGGGCGTGACGCGCTCGATGTGGCTGCGGATGATGTCGGTGGTGCTGACGATGCCCACCATCTTGCCGCTGTCGTCCACGACCGGCAGCTCTTTGACCCCCATCCGGAAGAGGACCCGCGCGCAATCGTCGAGGTCCATGTCCGGGTGCGCGACCACCGTGCCCTTGGCGATGATGTCGCGCACCTTCACCTCGGGGTGGGCGATGTTGCGCAGCAGCTCCTTGGGCGTCACGAAGCCCACGAGCTTCTCGCCGTCCGCGACGGGCAACCCCACGTGGCCCTCGGTGACGACCTTCTCCACGGCCTCGCGCACCGTGATGTCGGGGTGGATGCTCACCACCTCGCTGGTCATGTAGTCGCGGACGAGGGGCTTGACCATGCCAGGGTCGCGATGGGGTGCGCGGGCAAATACGTTGCCGTGAGGCCGCGAGGAGAGAAGAAAGAAGTGGCCGGGGCGATGCCGGCCTTGTCGTTGCCCGATCAGGTCGCGATCAGGATCGCGTGCCAGGTGCCCAGGCCGCCCGGGGTGCCGGGGGTGCCGAACGCGTGGCCGTCGCTCACCGTGAAGGTCGCGGTCAGCACTCCACCAGGCAACCCGGTGAAGAAGAACGCGCACGAAACGCCGTACGGGAACGGGGGGAAGATCACGCCGTTGGGGAAACCAAGGGCCGCCCACTCACAACCACCCGTGACGACCGCGCTGTTGTACGTGCCGGTCATCGTCAGGCCGGTGTGCGCGTACAGGAAGCCCGCGGCGACTTGGGCCGTCGCGGGCGCGGTCCAACCGACGGTCCAGCTGCCGCCGAACGGGTACGTCGACGGCAAGGTCAGCGTGCAGCCCGTGTCAATGGGCGCGATGCCATAGCAGTCCGCCTGCGCGTCCGCGTTGGGGTTGCGGAGCTCGCTCAGCTTGCTGATGCCCCACGCGCCCTCAGAGTTCACCCACACCATGTCCGGGTCGTCGCTGAGCACCGGCATGTCCACCGCTGCCGAGACCGGCATCGCGGTCGCGACGAGCATGGCGGTCAGCAGCGAGACTCCTAGGATTTGCTTCAAGTTGGGAACCTCCCGGAGGGGCAACGAAGCGTCCGGCCCTTAAATGCTGGCTGTGCACCTTGGTCGAAGCGGCGAGCCTTTCGTGAGTTGGACCTTGCACGCAGTGGGCCCATCGTGAAAGGAAAAGAGGAGCGGGGCTGCGCGCCCCGCGTCGGGCTCGCACCTCAGGCGCACGCCGTGCCTGTGAAGCCGCCGGTCGTGAGCTGCAGCGTGCCCAGGC
>DASYRW010000082.1:0-5551 GCA_036003985.1 Thermoplasmatota archaeon | reverse complement strand
TGGCCGGAGCGCGAGGAGGTGCTGCGCGCCCTCGGCCGCGCGGCGATCCCCAGCCGCGGCTTCGACGTGATCCTCGACGTGCCGCGCGCCCACGAGGACGCGCTGCGCAAGGTGCTGACAAGCTTCCCCGGCACGGCCGCGGTGGCGAACGTGGATTCCGTCAACGTGCAACCGGCCCTCGCCTCGAAGGGCGCGGGCCTCCGCGACGCGCAGCGCGCGCTGGGCGTGCCGCGCGCGGCGACGATCGCGGTCGGGGACGGCGAGAACGACTTGGCCATGTTCGGGGAAGCAGGGCTCGCCGTGGCGGTGGCCAACGCGACTGCGGCCGCGCGCGCCGCTGCCCGCCTGCAGCTGTCCCTGCCCAATGGCGCGGGCGTGGCGCAGCTCATCGAGGACGTGCTCGCCGGGCGCGTCTAGCAGCGTTGCACTCGAAGGCGCCGCGCAACCGTCTTGCGGGAGGAGCCGCTTGTGCCTTTGCCATGGCGGAGGAGGCGGGCGCGCAGGCCCAAGGTCAAGCCAAGCCAGCCGGCCCCCCGCCGGAGGTCCAGGCGCGCATCGACCGCACCGTCGCGTGGGCGAGCGAGCGCTTCTCTGCCTACTACGAGCGCGCCGAGCTGCACATGCCCGTGCGCCTGGGCAAGCGCGAGTGGGGCTTCATGTGGCTCGGCAAGCACTTCGTGGTGCGCCACACGAGCTTCCGCAGTGAGCCGGACCTTCGCAGCTACCTGGTGCGCGAGGGGCCCGCGCACGTGTACTACTCCACGGCCTACTACGAGAACCCGCGCGCCGACGCCATGAAGGACAAGGGCTGGCTCGGCGCCGACCTGATCTTCGACCTCGACGCCGACCACATCGAGGCCGCGAAGGACAAGGGCTTCGAGGACATGCTGAAGCTCATCCAGCGCGAGGCGGTGAAGCTCGCCCACGACTTCCTCCTCGGCGACCTGGGCTTCCGGCCCGACCAGCTGCGCGTCGTGTTCTCGGGCGGCCGCGGCTACCATCTGCACGTCCAAGCCCCGGAGGTGTTCAGCCTCGGCAGCGCGGAGCGGCGCGAGATCGTGGACTACGTCGAGGGCGTCGGGCTCGACCTGGAGCGCGTGCTGGGCGAGCGCGTCGTGCACGTGAGCGAGCGCGCGGGCAAGCGCAAGCGCGAGAAGCGCACGGAAGCGAGCGGCGGCAGCCCAGGATGGGCGGGCCGCATCGTGCGCGGCGAGCTGGAGCTGCTGGAGGAGCTGCGCAACCTGGAGCCCAAGGAGGCCCGCGCGCGCACGAAAGCTTGGGGCCTCAGCGACGACAAGGCGCGCGAGCTGCTGAGCTTCCTGCACAGCGAGGCCGTGGACAGCGAGGGCCGCACGTTCCGCGAGCGCTTCCTTGCGACCGGGCACTTGCCCAAGGGGCACGCGCTCGACAAAGCCCTGCGCATGGAAGCCTTGCAGAAGATGGCGCTCGCCGCGAAGGGTGGAGAGGCCGACGAGCCCGTGACCAGCGACATCAAGCGCCTCATCCGCCTGCCGGGCAGCGTGCACGGCAAGACCGCGCTGCGCGTCGTGCCCGTGCCGCTGGAGCGCCTCGAGAGCTTCGACCCGCTCCGCGAGGCCGTGGCATTCGGGGACGAGCCCGTGACCTTGGACGTGAGCAAGCCGGAGAAGGTGCGGCTGAAAGGGAAGGAATGGGACCTGCAGCCGGGCCGCCAGGAGCTGCCGGAGCACGTCGCGCTGTTCGTCGCGCTGCGGCGGAAGGCGCTGCTCGTCTAGCCGGCGTTCGCCTCCATTGGGAAAATTGGCTTGGCCTCCCACGAACCTGTGACCGCGATGACCCCGCGCAAAAGGCTTATGAAACCTCGCCGACCATCCGTGCCCATGGCGGAGTCGGGCGCACGCCGGCCACCCCTGGACCGTGAGAAGTTCCGCGCGTTCGCGGAATTCTACTGGCGGGAGGCGCTTTCCGTTGGCAAGAAACGCGCGTAGGGATGCGCTGGCAGCGCTCGACGTGCTCATCAACCTGGGGACGGCTGCCTTCGCGAACGTCGCGCACGGCGCCCTGGAGCGGCCGAAGGACCCTGAGCTCGCTTCGCTCCTGCACCAAACCGCCGTGGACCTGGATCGCCTGCTGCGACTCCGCGAGGCGTTGGCGCGCGCACGCTGACTACAGCGCCGTGTAGTCGTCCTGCGGCAGCATGTTGTAGAACACCGTGATGGCGCCGCGGAACTCGGCGTTGACGGCGTTCTTGCCCCACACGAGGAGCTTCCAGTCGCCCACGTTCTGCAGCACCTCGGGGTCGGTGAAGACGAGCTTGATGGGGCTGTCGCCCGCTCCTGCCTGGCCCGCGTCGGCGAAGGCGCACACGCCCTCGCCCGCGGTGGTGTCGCAGTCGGGCGTGCCCAGCTCGAGGTCCAAGTCCTGGGTGGTGTCGGCCCACGCGAGCTCCGCGATGATGGCCGTCGCGCCCTCTTCGACCGGGAACGAGAACGCGTGCGCGTCCGAGTTGCCCGTGGGGGTGACGTAGCCCACGCCTTGCGCGCCGGCCGCGACGGTGAGCTTGCCCTCGAAGGGCAGCACCACGATGCCCACCTTGAGCTGCTCGCTCTCCGGGGCGGCGACGTCCGCGACGGGCGGCGCGAGGTCCGCCGTGGGGGACTCGGGCTCGCTCGGGCCGGGCTGAGGGGAGCCGACGCAACCCGCGACGACCAAGGCGAGCGAAGCGAGCAGGAGGGCCAGGAGGGGGGCGCGCATGGGCAACGCCTTTGGCTCTGCGCGAGGGCAAAAGCGGGTTGTTGTACGCCTCTGCGTCAGGCGGCGCGCGGCCACGCCGCGATGATAAACTTTTTTGCACAAGGGGGCGGTGGGCCGGCCGTGGACCTGGCCGTGCGGGGCGGCGGCCGGCTGCGCGCCGGCAAGGTGATCGGCGTCGTGGGCAACTACGCGGGCCACCGCGCGGAGATGCACGCGCCCGCGACGCCGGAGCTGGGGTTCTTCCTCAAGGCCACGTCGGCGCTGCTGCCCGACGGCGGCACGATCGTGCTCCCGCCCGGCGTGGGCCGCGTCGAGCACGAGGTCGAGCTGGCGGTGGTCATCGGCACCCGCTGCCAGCGAGTGCGGCCGGAGCACGCGCTCGAGCACGTGTTCGGGTATGCTGTGGTCCTCGACGTGACGGCGCGCGATCTCCAAGCGCAGGCCAAGAAGCTCGGCCAGCCCTGGGACGAGGCCAAGGGCTTCGACACCTTCGCGCCCGTCAGCGCCATCGCGCGCCGCTTCGAGGTCGAGGACCCGCACGACCTCGACATCTCGTTGCGCATCAACGGCCAGCTGCGCCAGCAGGGCAACACGAAGCAGATGCTCCACCAAGTGCCGGATGTGATCGCGCGCCTCAGCCGCTCGATGACGCTCGAGCACGGCGACGTCATCGCGACGGGCACGCCCGAGGGCGTCGGGCCCCTCGCGGCGGGCGACGTCGTCGAAGCCGAGATCGCGCGCGTGGGCAAGCTCCGCTGCAAGGTCGCGCAGGGTTAGTTCCGCTGCATCGCCTGCGCCGAGCGCAAGACCCTTGAGGGAGCCCAGCCATGCCCGCGCCATGGGGATCGTGGAGCCGCTCAGCTACGAGACGCTGCGCAAGCGTCAGCAGGCCGAGCGCGCTTCGCCCAAGCTCACGCGGCTCGAGGGAGACTTCTACCGCAACCTCGAGACCTACCTCAAGGGCCTGTCGGAAGACTACCAGCGCGAGCAGGCCACCAATCCAGGAAGCTCCAAGGCGACGCTCATCGGCGACGAGCTTCAGAACACGCGGCGCCTCGCCGAGGACCTCTACGAGCAGCGCGAGCGCAAGGTCGTGACCGCTGCCCTCACGGCGGGGAGGGGCGCGAACCCCGAGCACCAGCACATGCTGCGCGAGGAGCAGGAGCTCTTCGAGGCCCTGCTGGGCCTGCTGCGCGAGACGAAGCGGCGCGTGCTCCATGGCGGCCCGCGCGCGCCCGCGCCCGCGAGCGCGCCCGCTGCGACCGCGCCCGACGCCGCGCCGCCCTCCGCGGAGCCGGCGGGCCGCGTGCTGGTGCGCGTGCTCGAGGACATCGGCGCCTTCGCCGCGAGCGACCTGCGCACGTACCACGTGAAGCGCGACGACGTGCTCGACCTGCCGGCCGACACGGCCAAGATCCTGGTGCTGCGCGGCAAGGCCGTCGAGGTCGCGCCGGTGGGGTAGCGCTCGCCGAAGCTGGCGCTCGCTAGCTCCCGCGCCCCTGCACGTACCACACCGTGCGCTCGCCGTAGTCCTGCGGCGCGCGCCCGCCCGCGACCGGCACTTCAGGATCGGTGCTGTCCTCGGCGTGCATGTAGCCGATGTGCAGCGTCTCGTCAGGGCCGATGGCGATCTCGAAGAAGTCGTGCAGCGCGTGGAGGTCGCGGCCCTCATAGACCACCTCGGGCGCGGCGAGGCGGAAGGTGAAGTCGGGCGTGCGGTTGCCGGGCGCGCGGGCCATCGCCGCGTAGAGGCCCCACGCGCTGCTCTCGTTGACCGGCGTCGCGGCGGCGTAGAACGCGATGGCCACGGTGCCGTTCGGGCCGGCGGTGATCGTGGGATAGTCCACGTAGTAGCCCGGCACCGTGAGGTTCCAGCTCGTCCACGTCGCGCCTGCGTCGAGGCTGCGCGCGAGGGTGAGGTTGACAGGCTCCATGCCGCCGCTGTCGGCGCAGTTCTCGGCGCTGCCGCAGACGGGCCACACCACCCACACGACCCCCTCGGGCGCGGCGCTCACGACGGGGTACGCGCGGCTCTCGCCGTCGCGGTGCCCCACCACGACCGGCTGCTCCCACGTCGCGCCGCTGTCGTGGCTCGCGACGACGAGCATGTCGCTCGGCCCGTTCGCGACGGCCTCGGTGGCGATGTAGAGGTTCGTGCCGGCCCGCTCCGCGTCCATGGTGGCCCAGCCCGTCCCTGGCACGAAGACCTGCGGGCTCCACGTGAGGCCCGCGTCGGTGCTGCGATAATACCAATGCCGCGTGCCGTCCTGCGCGACGACGCCGTTGTTGCCGAGGTAGTGCACGATGCCATCGCCTTGCGCGCTCACCCAGGGGCGATCGTCGGCGCCTGTCGTCTTCTGGATCGGCTGGCTCATCTGCCACGTGCGGCCCTGGTCGCTCCACACGTGGATGTGGTTGTCCGCGAGGTACGTGTCCACGAAATAGACCCAGCCGCGCGCGTCCACGGCGATGTCGCCCTCGTCGCCGACGAACTGCTGCGGCAAGTTGAGCACCGGCGTGGGGCTCGCGGGGTCCTCCCACGTCGCGCCGTTGTCGCGGCTGACCTGGAACCAACTGGCAGGGTAGGGCCACGTCTCGGGCTTCGTCAAGTCCTTGTGCGCGGTCCAATAGATCGCGCCCGTCTGGTCAACGGCGATGCTGGGCTCGTAGCCGATGGCGTGCAAGTCCACCGGCGGCAGGAAGGTGAGGTTGACCGCCGTCGAGGGCAACGGCGCGGGCGGCTCGGGCCCCGGCGGGCTAACGGGCGGCGGGGCCGCGCAGCCGGCGAGCATCAGCACCGAAGCCATCAGGACGAAGC
>DASYRW010000081.1:0-14972 GCA_036003985.1 Thermoplasmatota archaeon | reverse complement strand
CGACGGCGTCGCGCCCGTCGTGGAGCTGTACTACTGGGGCGACGACATCAGCCCCGCCTGCCTCGAGGACGGATGCTGGTCGACGCTGCACGACACGTGGAAGAGCCGCGGCAACTGGTCGGACCTGACCGGGCAGCTGGCCGAGCACCTGCGTGCGAAGCTCGACGGCAAGCCCGCCGTGGTCGTGCTCGAGACCGAGTTCAACAAGGCCGGCGTCGCGACGTACGAGCCCCTCGACGGCTGGCTCGCGGACCGCGCCCGGCAGCTGCGCGACGGCTACCCCAACGCCTCCATCGCCTTGGGCTTCGGCAACTGGGGCCGCGACCTCTGGGGCACGTGGGACCGCGCGATGGGCGCCTCGGACATGGCGGGCCTGCAGGCGCTGCGGGGCTCGACGCGCGACACGGCGGCGGCCTACGACAGCATCGTGGACGCGATCCTGGCCGGCGCGCGCCGCCTCCAGGGCTTGTTCGGCAAGCCGGTGCTCGTCCACGACCTCGCGCTCAGCAGCTACCCCGAGCCGGCCTATCGGGCGCATCAAGAAGACGCGATCCGCGGGCTCTTCGAACGGCTGGATGAACTCCAGGCCGCGGGCGTGGAGGGGATCGTGTACCGCGCCCTCCGCGACGACCCCGGCTTCGACACGGCCAACTACTACGGCGAGGCGGAGCGCCACTGGGGCCTCACCTACGCCAACGGCACCTGGAAGCCCGCGATGCGAGCCTGGGTCGAGGGCGTGCAAGCGGAGCGGCGCCCGCCGCGCGTGGGCGCGGCCAACGCGGCGCCCTCGGCCAGGTTCGTCGTCGCGACGCAGGCGCTGGCGGCGAGCTTCGACGCGACGACCTCCTCCGACCCCGACGGCGACGCCCTCACCTTCGCGTGGGACTTCGGCGACGGGGCGCGCGGCGCAGGAGCGCGCGTGAGCCACACCTACCCGACCGGGGGGCGGTACGTGGCGCGCCTCACCGTCCGCGACGGGCTCGCCAGCGACGACGCCACGCTCGCGGTGCGCGTGAACCGGCCGCCCGTCGCGGGCCTCAACGCGGCGACGCACCTCCTTGAGGCGACCCTCGACGCGGGCGCGTCGCGCGACCCCGACGGCGACGCCATGAACTTCACGTGGGACTTCGGCGACGGAAGCCGCGCCTCGGGCAAGCGCGTGACCCACCCGTACCGCACGGGCGGAACCTACACGGTCAAGCTCACGGCCAAGGATGGCCTCGCGAGCGACACGGCCAGCCTCGACGTCACCGTCAACCGCCCGCCCGTCGCTGGCATGAACAACGCCACGCACCTGCTCGAAGCCACCCTCGACGCGGGCGCATCCCGCGACCCCGACCGCGACGCCATGAACTTCACCTGGGACTTCGGCGACGGAAGCCGCGCCTCGGGCAAGCGCGTCACCCACGCCTACGCCACCGGCGGCACCTACCTCGTCCAGCTCACCGCAAGCGACGGCCTCGCCAACGCCACCGCCTCGCGCCCCGTGCGGGTCAACCGCCCGCCCGTCGCTGGCATGAACAACGCCACGCACCTGCTCGAGGCCACCCTCGACGCGGGCGCATCCCGCGACCCCGACCGCGACACCATGAACTTCACGTGGGACTTCGGCGACGGAAGCCGCGCCTCGGGCAAGCGCGTCACCCACGCCTACGCCACCGGCGGCACCTACCTCGTCCAGCTCACCGCAAGCGACGGCCTGGCGACCGCCACGGCCCTGCGCAGCGTCACGGTCAACCGCCCGCCGGTGGCGAACCTCACGACCACGATCGAAGGCATGGAGGCCCGCGCGGACGGGCGGCGGTCCTCGGATCCCGACGGCGACGCGCTGCGGTACCTCTGGGATTTCGGCGACGGCGCGACCGCGGAGGGGGCGGAGGTCGCCCACGTCTACACGGAGGCGGGCGTGTACCCGATCCGGCTCACGGTGTGGGATGCGAGCCCCAACAGCATGTCCGACGCCGCCGACGAGGTCGTGCAAGTCCGCCAACCAGGCCTGATCGAGGGGCTCCTCGACGCCTTCCTGCCGCTGCTGGCGCCGCCGCTCCCGGGCTTGGGCTGAGCCGCCCTCCCCACGGCGAAGTTCAAGGGGCGGCGCAGCGTGCCGGATCCGATGGCGGCGCAACGCTTCGATCTCGTCGTGGTCGGCTCGGGCACCGGCCTCGACGTGGCCAACTGGGCGGCCGAGGCAGGCTGGAAGGTGGCCATCGTCGAGCGCGACGCGCTGGGCGGCACGTGCCTCAACCGCGGCTGCATCCCTTCCAAGCTGCTGATCCACAGCGCCGACGTCATGCAGACGATCCAGCGCGCGCACCTCTTCGGGCTGCAGGTGGGCGACGTGAAGGTGGACTGGCCCGCCATCGTGCGGCGCGTCACGGCGAGCGTGGACGCCGACAGCCGCGGCATCGAGCAAGGGCTGAAGGGCCTCGACAACCCGAAGCTCTTCCAGGGCGCCGCGACGTTCGTGGGGCCCAAGCGCCTGCGCGTGAACGGCCACGAGATCGAGGGCGAGCGCTTCCTGCTGGCCAGCGGCGCGCGGCCCAAGATCCCCGCCATCCCAGGCTTGCGCGACGTGCCGTTCATGACCAGCACCGAGGCGCTGCGGCGCGAAGAGCAGCCGCGCTCGATGGTCGTGCTGGGCGGCGGCTACATCGCGGCGGAGCTGGCGCACTTCTACGGCGCGCTGGGCACGGAGGTCACGATCGTGCACCGCCGCAAGCTGCTCTTGCCGCGCGAGGATGAGGAGATCGCGGCGGCGTTCACGGCCATCTACGAGCAGCGCTTCCGCGTGCTGCTCGAAGCCCAGGCGAAGCGCGTGCGACGCGACGGCGGCGACATCGTCCTCGAGGCGGAGCAGCAGGGGAAGCGCGTCGAGGCGCGCGGCGAGGCGTTGCTCGTCGCGATCGGCGTGGAGCCGAACAGCGACACGCTCGACGTGGCCAAGACCGGCGTCGAACTCGACAAGGAGGGCTTCATCGCGACCGACGCGTACCTCGAGACGAACGTGAAGGGCATCTTCGCGCTCGGCGACGCGCTCGGCCGCTACATGTACAAGCACGCGGCGAACCACGAGGCGCCCTACGCCTTCCAGAACATGCAGGAGGGCGAGGAGCGCGTGCCGGTGAACTACGACGCCATGCCCCATGCGATCTTCGCCGGCCCTCAGGTGGCGGGGGTGGGCGTCACGGAGCAGGAGCTGCGCTCCACCGGCCAAGCCTACCTCGTCGGCCGCTGGCGCTACCGCGACACGGCCATGGGCCACGCGCTCGAGGAGGACGACGGCTTCGTCAAGTTCCTCGTCGCGCCCGAAACGGGCAAGATCCTCGGCTGCCACATCCTCGGACCGGAGGCGAGCACGCTGATCCACGAGGTCATCGTCGCCATGAAGGCCGGCGACGGCACCCTCGACAACGTCACGCGCGCCGTGCACATCCACCCCGCGCTGAGCGAGGTCATCGACCGCGCCGCCACGAACCTCGCGCACCCGGGGCACGCGGACCACGCCGAGGGCTGAGGTCACGCCGCGATCCACGGCGAGTCCCAGGCAAGGCCGTCGGCGTGCCGCGCCGCGCCGCGCACTTGCACCTGGTAGGGGTTCCCCGCGTGGCACGGCGCGGGGCGCTCGAGGACCACGGCCACATCCTCGGAGCCGCCCGCGGGCACCTCGCCGAGGTCGCGGCGGAGCGTCGGCCCGGCGCGCCCGCCCGCGTCCACGAGCTGGAACGCGAGGGTCGCGTCGCGCGCAGCGCCGTCGCCCGCGTTGCGCACGGTCAGGGTCAAGCGCACGCCGCAGCCGTCCTCCTCGTGGCCCCACCCCTGCACGCGCAGCTCGGGCGCGGTCACGACCAGCGACAACTCGGCGTCGTCGCCGTTCGACAACAGCGCCACGATGCGCACGACCCCCGGCCGTTCGAGGATGCGCGTGACGCTCCACGTCCGCGGATCGCCCGGCATCACATCGTCGATGGCCTCCGACGCGAGCTCGCGGCCGTCGGCCTGGAGCTGGAGGCCCACGCTGCCGGGCGCCGTGCCACCGTTGCCGAGCTGGAGGAAGAACGTGACCGGCTCCCCGACGAGCGCGGGATCGGGCAGCGCCGAGAGCGCGTCGATACGCACCCGCGGCGTGCCCACGAGCAGGGCCGCGGTGCGGGCCTCGCCGCTGGAGAGCTCGAAGGTGACCTCGTGCGCGCCGTCGGCGGGCGCCGTGAAATAGAAGCTCACGCTCTCCTCGCGGCCCGGCCAGAGCTGCAGGGCGCGCGCCGGCACGATCTGCGCTCCGTCGAGGATGAGGGCGGCCTCGGGTTTCACCGCGTCGGGGCCCGGGTTCGCGAGGCGCGCCGTCGCACCCACAACCTGACCCGCCGCCACGAAGCCCGCCGGTGCGAGCGCCAACTCGAGGATCTGCACGCCCGGCGCGGCCAGCGGGGCTGGCACCTGCACGCAGCCCGCGAGGACGAGCACGCCCAGCATCGCCCCCATCCATGCAGCGCGCGCCATGCTCCCCCGGACCTTCAGCGGCCACCGCCGTTATGGCTTTTCGCCTCGGCTGGGAGCAAGCTGCAAGGAGATGCGCCCGGTGGGATTCGAACCCACGACCACCGAGTTATAAGCACGGTGCGCTACCAGCTGCGCCACGGGCGCGGACGCTTCCGCTCAGGGAAGGCGTATGCGTCGCGCCGGCGGGAGCCGAGCCACGATCGCTCATGGGAGCCAAGCCAGAAAAGGCTGCCGCAAGTCCGCCTTCAGGGCTTCGGCCCGAGGGTGAACACGATGGTCTTCAGCTCGGTCATCTCGTCGATGCTGTAGCCGATGCCTTCGCGGCCCATGCCGGACTCGCGCTGGCCGCCGAAGGGGAAGTGGCCGATGCCGTGCTTTGGCAGGTCGTTGATGGTGACCTCGCCGCAGCTCATGCGCTTCGCCGCGCGCCACATGCGGTCGAAGTTGCGCGTGAACACGCAGCTGTCCAAGCCGAACGGCGTGCGCGTGGCGACCTGCAGCATGGCCTCCTCGTCGGGCGCGTCGAGGATCGGCACGACCGGGCCGAAGGTCTCCTCCTGCGCGACGCGCATCTCGGGCGTGACGTTGCTCAGCACCGCCGGCGTGAGCACGCGGCCGCGGCGCTCGCCGCCCGTGAGCAGGGTCGCGCCCTTCGCGACGGCGTCGTGGATCATCGCCACGACGCGGTCCGCCGCGGCGTCGCTGATGAGGGGCCCGAGCTTCGTCGCGGGCTGCCGCGGGTCGCCGGCGCTCCAGGCCTGCGCTGCCTGGACGGCAGCCTCGGTGAACTCGCGCGCGACACTCCGCTGCACGACCACGGCGCTGACGGCGTCGCACCGCTGCCCCGCGTTCTTCAGGGCGCCCTCGACGCTCTTCGCCGCGGCCAGCTGCAGGTCCGCGTCGTCGAACACGACGGCGTGGCCCTTGCCGCCCAGCTCCAGGTGGAAGCGCTTGAGGCCGCCGAGGGCGTGGATGCGCTTGCCCACGTCGGTGCTCCCCGTGAAGGACACCATGCGCACGCGCGGGTCGCGCACGAGGGCCTCGCCGACGGCGCCGCCCGTCCCGGTCACGACGTTCAGCGTGCCCGCTGGAAGGCCAGACTCTTCGAGCACGCGCGCCAGCATCAGGAGCGAGAGCGGCGTCTGGCTGCTGCTCTTCGCGACCACGGTGTTGCCGGCCAGCAGCGCGGGCGTGATCTTCGCCGTGGGGATGAAGAGCGGGTAGTTGAAGGGCCCGATGCACGCGACCACGCCGAGGGGCTCGCGGATGACGAGCGCCATCTTGCCCACGGTGTCGGGGGCCCAGTCCCCTGGCAGGTACTCGCCGTAGATGTGCCGCGCCTCGCCGCGGGTCGCGCGCAGCCGTTGCCCCGCCGCGCTGGCCTCGCCGTGGCGGTCGTGGCTGGGCTTGCCGGCTTCCAGAAGCAGCGCCTCCTCGAAGCTGGCCTGGTGGTCCTTGAGCAGCTGCGCCGCGCGCTCGAACACCTCGATGCGCTGCGTGCCCGCCAAGGAGCGGATGGCGCGCCGCGCCGCGTGGGCGAAGCTGACGGCGGCCTCGGCCTCGGCCGCTCCAGCCTGAGGAACGCCGGCGATGATGCTGCCGTCGATGGGCGTGTCGACCCCCGTGTGGTGCTCGCCCGCGCGCCACGCGCCGCCGAGGAAGTTCTTGAACACGGGCACGCCGACCTCGTTCAGCTCCCAGATCGGCTTGAACAGGTCATCCTCCAGGACGCGCTCGAGGTGCGGCGGGTCCCAGGACGCAGCGGTCGGCCGGATCTCCGTGGTGACCATTCTTCCGACCATGACCCGGGCTGCCTATATGGCCGTTGTGCCTCCGGCCCAAGGCCTCTCTCGCTGCTCGCTAGGCCCCCGCGCCGCGCGCGCGGCGAGCCGGTCGCGCGAAACCCTTTTGCCTGCCCGCCAGCTGCAGCCCGCGATGCCGCCCCGCGCCCCGCCCTTGCTCGCGCTCGCCTTGCTCCTCGCAGCCGGCTGCCTCAGCGCCAGCACGCCGCCCGCGCCGCCGCCGCTCGACGTGGACCGCGCGGCGCTGCTGCCCGTCGGAGCGCCGATCGTGCAGGACCACGACCACGCCGACCCCGCGCTCCACGTCGGCAGCGCGAACATCGCGGCGGTGGGGTACCACAGCGGCTACGGCGACGGCACGGCCGCCGCGCTGCCCGAGGGCCAAGGGTTCAGCGAGATGGCCGTCTGGGAAGGCGAGCGCGACGGCGCGAACCGCACGCTGGCCTTCGTCGGCCGGCGCGGCGGCCCCGACGGGGGGTTCGTCGTCATCGACGCCACCGACCCCACCGCCATGCAGCGGCTCGGCGCGTTCCCGGGCCTCGGCAACTACGACATCGAGATCAGCGCGGACGGCGCGTTCGCCTTCAGCACGACCCAGTGGCTGCCGACGGAGCAGGACCCGGCGCAGCTCGAGCCGGCGGAGGACCAGCGCGGCGTCTACATCGTGGACCTCGCCGACCTCGCCTCCCCAGCCCTCGCGGGCTTCTTCCCCGTGCCGACGCGCGGCGCGCACACGCTCAGCCACTTCGCCATGGCCGACGGCCGCGAGCTCGTGATCCTCAACACCTACGACTTCGTGCCCGACCCCAGCTTGCGCGTGCCCATCCCAGGGCTCGGCGGCAACCCCGTCGCGCACCGCGTGCTCATCACGCAGTTCGTCCGCGCGCCCTCGCCGCACTTGGAGCTTCTGAGCGTGTTCCAGAAGACGGAGGAGGTCGCGCCGCAGGGCAAGGCATACTTCCCGCACGACACCTTCGTGCAGGTCCACCCCGTCACGGGCGCGCTGATCCTGTACGTCGCGTACTGGGACCTCGGCGCGTACCTCGTGGACATCAGCGACCCGACCATGCCGCGCGAGCTCTCGCGGCTGACCGATTTCAGCCCCAGCAAGCACGCGAGCATCCACCTCGCGCGGCCCGCCCCAGCCCTCATCGACGGCGTCCACGTCACCATCACCGAGCCCGAGCTCGGCGCGACGGACGAGACGGGCCAGCTCACGCTCTACGACACCACCGACCCCGCGGCGCCGAAGCGGCTCGGCTACTGGACCCTGCCGGGCGACCTCGCCATCACCGAGGGCCTGATCTTCAGCCCGCACAACTTCGACATCGCCAACGGCCGCGTGTACCTCGCGCACTACCATGCCGGCGTGTGGGTCATCGACGTGCACAACGCCTCGCTCCTGCAGCGGCCCGAGGAGATCGGCTACTACCAGACCGCGATCCCGCGGCCTTCCTTTGCCGGCTACGCGACCAACTTCTGGAGCGCCTTCTACCACGACGGCCTCATCTACGCGAGCGACATCAGCGCGGGGCTCCAGGTGCTGCGGTTCCGGCTCGACGCGCCTTCGTGATGGCTGGTCGGGGCGGGCGTGCTGACCGAGGCGCCCGCGCTCAACACCCCCCGCGGCCGCATGGCGTCGCGCCCAGACCCTCCAGGGCCCGCAGGGCCGCGGCGGCCCCGCACCGGCAAACTACTTATCTGCGTCAGGAGGGTGCCCGCGCATGGCCGGAGGCCGCGCGCTCCTGCTGGCGAGCGCCCTCGCGCTCGGGGGCTGCATCACGTCGACGTCGGCTCCCCAGTTAACCGGGCTGCCAGCGTTGCCCTCCCTTCCTGAAGTGCCTGGGTTGCCCATCGTGCAGGACCACGACCACGCCGACCCCGCCTTGCACCAGGCGCACTTCGCCACGGAGCTGGTCGCGGCGGCCAGCGGCTACGATGGCCCTGCCCCCGAGGGCGTGTTCTTCGGCGAGCTCGACGTGAAGGACGGCTTCGCGTACGTCTGCCGCGGCGGCGGGCGGGCCGGCGTCGGACCGCTGTTCGAGACCTTCGGCGGCTTCGTGATCCTCGACGTCCATGCGCCCGCGGCGCCCGTGCCCCTCGGCCAGATGCCCGGCGTGGGCTGCGCGGACATCAAGGTCAACGACGCGGGCGACCTGGTGTTCTACGGCACGCAGCGCAACCCGGTCCATGAGCCCGTGACCAACCAGGCCAGCCCGCTGGAGAAGGTCCCGCGCAGCATCTTCCTCGTCAACGTGGCCGACAAGGCGCACCCGCGCCTCGAGCGCGCCATCCCCATGCCGGTCAACGGCGTCCACACGCTGCACTACGTCAACCTCGACGGCCGCGAGCTCCTGCTGGTCCAGACTTACGACTGGATCCCCGACGGCGGCCTGGGCCTGCCCGTGCCCAGCACAGGGATGAACAACCCCGCGACGCAGCGCTCGCAGATCTTCGAGGTGATCCGCGGCCCCGACGGCGACCGCGACCTGCGCCTGCTCAGCGTGGTGACCGTCCCCGACGTCGCGCCCCAAGGCACCAACTACTTCCCCCACGACGTCACCGTGCAGCGCCACCCATTGACGGGCGCGTGGCTGGCGTACTACGCGTACTGGGACCACGGTCTCGTGATCTACAACATCGACCAGCCCGACAGCCCGCGCCTCCTCAGCACGTTCAGCGATACGAGCCCGAGCAAGGAGATCAACATCCACCAGGCGAGGCCCTTCCCGCAGCTCATCGCGGGGCGCCACGTCACGGTGCTGGAGCCGGAGCTGCAGGCGTCCGACGAGAGCGGGCAGTTCACCCTCGTGGACACCACGGACCCCGCCGCGCCGCAGCGGCTGGGCGCCTGGGAGCTGCCTGGCGACATCGCGATCCCCGGCGGGTTCCTCTTCAGCCCGCACAACTTCAACCTCGCCAACGGCCGCATCTACCTGGCGCACAACCATGGGGGTGTGTGGGTGGTCGATGCGGGCAGCGAGGAGCGCCTGAGCAACCCGGTCGCGGTGGGCTTCTTCCAGAGCGTGCCCTCCACCGGCAGGGCGGACTGCGGCGACGCGGGCCGCTACTGGAGCGCCTTCTACGTCGCGGGCTACGTCTACAGCACCGACAGCTGCGCGGGGTTGGTCATCCTCGAGTTCGAGGGGGACAAGGGCCTCGGCGGGCCCGCGCGGGTCATGCCAGCAGGCTAGCGCAGCGTCGCCGCGACGAGCGCCACCAGCCCAGCCGTCTGCAGCACGTTCTCGGCGAACAGCAGGCCCTCGCCCGTCGCGATGAAGTAGGGCATCATGGTGAGGAAGTGGTACACTTGCAGGCCGTTGTGCACCACCAGGAACAGCGCGAACAGCAGCAGGCCCAGCGTGAAGGGCGAGCGGATCTCCCGGTGGTTGCGCACGTACACGCCCCCGAGCACGATGGCCAGCACGGTGTCGATCGCGGCGAGCGCGACGCTCACGTCCATCAGCAGGGGCATGCTAGGTCCCTCCAGGGGGTTGCATCGGGGGCGGCGGCGGAGGCGCAGCGGGCGGCGCGCGGCGCGCGGCGCGGGCGGCGAGCTTGGCCGCGATGGCGTCGAACTCTTCCAGGCTCTGCTCCATGTCGCGCGTGAGCAGGAACACGGCCCCATAGCCCTGGCCCGTGGGCGACGCGATGCGGTTCTCGGTCAGGACGCGCAGGTGGTGCTGGGCGGTCTTGTAGTCGATCCCCAGCTCGGTTGCGACCTGGTTGGTGTTCCGGGGCTGGTCGCGGAGCAGCGCGATGACGCGGATGCGCAGCGGGCCGCCGCGCGTGCCGGCGAGGAGGTGCCACAGCACGCGCTTGAGGTTCGCCATGGCCCCGCCGGCCGCACCTCCTCCAAGGGCCAAGAAGCTGGCGGATCATCGCGACCCCATCCCGCCCTGCACGGCGCTGAAGTCGAAGGTGAACAGCGCGAACCCCGCCGGGACGCGCAGCTCGACGGTGTGCTCGGCGTTGGGGCCCGCGTAGAAGTCGTAGCTCCGCGGCGCGTCGAGGCGCACGCAGCCGTCGTCGCCCACGTCGGGGCCACGGACCTCGCGCGCGATCGGCGCGCCATCGAGCAGCACGGCGACGCACGCTCCTTCCGGACCCTGGGCGACGACGTTGCCCGCGAGGCCGTGGAACCGCACCAGCACGCTCGCGCCGTCAGCGGCCGCGGTCACGTTCTGCTCGCCGTTGGCCCACGTGCCCGCGAGGTAGATCTCGTCCGGGTCCAGTTGGGCGGGCCGGGCGTAGGCGATGGTCTGGCCCGCGTGGTAGCCCTCGGGGTTGCCAATCGCCGAATGCCGCGTGCCGCCGTTGGAGGCCGCGTACAGCTCGGGCGAGTGGCTGCCGAAGGCCTCGGGGTTGAGCGCGCCGAAGGCATCGCTGGGGGCATGGCCTGCCTCGGTGAGCAGCTGGCGGATCAGCGCCTCGGTCTCCTCGTAGCCGCCCTCGCCGAAGTGCGTGTGGCGCACCCTGCCCCAGTGGTCGACCAGGTATTCGGCGGGCCAGTAGCGGTTGTGGTACGCCTCCCAGACGCCGTAGTCGTTGTCGAGCGCGGCGGGGTAGGAGAGCCCGTAGCGCTCCCGCGCTTCTTGGACGTTGACCGCATCGCGCTCGAAGCGGAACTCGGGCGTGTGCACGCCCACGATGACGAGGCCATCGTCCTGGTAGCGCTCCCACCACGTGCGCAGGTAGGGGAAGGTGTGGATGCAGTTGATGCACGAGTAGGTCCAGAAGTCCACGAGCACGACCTTGCCGCGCAGCTCCTCGAGCACGAGCGGTTGGTTGTCGGGCGTGCCGAGCCAGCCGGTCGCGCCCTGGAAGTCCGCCGCGGCAGGGTACTGCAGCTCGCTCGCCGGGAGGTCGGCCGGCGCGTCGGGGACGCTGCTGTGCTCCTTCCAGGGCGCCTCGATGGCCACGACCGCGCCGGCGATCAGCAGCAGCGCGAGGGCCAGCGCGCCGGGCTTCGGGAAGAGGTCGCGCAGCTGCATGCTACACCACCAAGCTCTGGAGGCGCGTGACCGCGCCGGTGAAGACTGCGATGCCGAGCACGATGAGCAGCACGCCGCCCACGGCCTCGATGGCGTGGCTCGCGCGGCCGAAGCGCTTCAGCAGCGCCGCGCCGCGGTCGGCGAAGACGCCGAGCACGAGGAACGGCACCGCCAGGCCGGCGGCATACACGCCCAGCAGTAGGGCGCCGCTCGTGGCGCCGCCGCTGACGCCGGCGAGCACCAGGATGCCGGCCAGGATGGGGCCCACGCACGGGCTCCACCCCACGCCGAAGGCCGCGCCCAGGCCGAGCGCGCCCACCACGGGGCCTGCCTTCATGGGCTTCGTGCCGTGGTAGCGCACGTCGCGCTGCAGGAACGGCAGGTTCACGAGGCCCAGCATCGCGAGCCCGAAGAGGATGATGACCGCGCCGCCGAGGCGCTCGAGCCAGTCCGTCGCGCCGCGGAACAGCATGCTGCTGCCCGCGAGGCCCACCACGAGGCCCAGCGCCACGAAGGCGATGGCGAAGCCGCCCACGAAGCACGCCGTGATGGCGAGCCTGCGCGCGCCCGGCGCGGCCGCGCCGCCCGTGACGAAGCCAAGATAGCCTGGCACGATGGGCAGCACGCAGGGCGCGAAGAAGCTCGCCAGGCCGGCTGCGAACGCGATGCCCAGGCTCAGGTCCGCCATCATGCCGGGTTCGGCGGCCGCGCTGATGAGCGTTTCCCCAGATTGGGGCGGGATCGCGCTCCAGGCGCTCACCAAGCCGGGTCCCCGCAACGATCGCGGGCCTACGCGTAGTACTCCGCCACGCTCTTCGTCTGCAGCTTGCCAGCCCGCACGGCCTCGATCGCATGCACCGCCGCGATCGCGGCCGGGATGGTGGTGACGAACGGGATCTGCAGCTCGACCGCGAGCCGCCGCATCATGTACCCGTCGCGCCGCGCGCCCCTGCTCTGGGAAGGCGTGTTGATGATCAGCTTGATGACGCCCCTGCGCATCAGGTCGATGGCGTCGGGCGCGCGCTGCTCGCTGATGCGCCAAGCTGTCTCGCACTGCACGCCGAAGTCCCTGAGGTATTGGGCCGTGCCCTTCGTGGCCCACAGCGTGAAGCCGAGCTCGTGCAATTGCTGCGCGAGGGGCAGGATCTTGGCCTTGTCCTCGTCGCGGATGGTGAGGTACACCGCGCCTTCGGAAGGCAGCTTCATGCCGGCCGCTTCCATGGCCTTGTAGAAGGCCTTGTCGAAGTCGCCGTCGAGGCCCATGACCTCGCCCGTGGACTTCATCTCGGGCCCCAGGATGGAGTCCACGCCGGGCAGCTTGAGGAACGGGAACACGCTCGCCTTCACCGCGACGTGCTTCATCTTCGGCGGCTTGAGCTGCATGGCGGCGAGCTTCTCGCCGAGCATGACGCGCGTCGCCAGCTTGGCCAGCTGCACCCCCACGGCCTTGGACACGAAGGGCACCGTGCGCGACGCGCGTGGGTTCGCCTCGAGGATGTAGACCTTGCCTTCCTTCACCGCATACTGGATGTTGATGCAGCCCACGGTGCCGAGCGCGACCGCGATGCGCTTCGTGTACAGCTCGATGGTGCGCAGCACCTCGCTGCTCAGGCTCTGGGGGGGCATCACCATCGTCGCGTCGCCGCTGTGCACCCCTGCCTCCTCGATGTGCTCGAGGATGCCGCCGAGGAACACGTCCTGGCCGTCGCTCACGGCATCGACGTCCACCTCGATGGCGTTGTCGAGGTACTTGTCCACGAGGATCGGATGGTCGGGGCTGACCTGCACGGCCTCGGTCATGTACTCCTCGAGGTCGCGCTCGTCGTAGACGATCTCCATGGCGCGCCCGCCGAGCACGAAGCTCGGGCGCACCAGCACGGGATAGCCCAGCTTTTGGGCAGCGGCCTTCACCTGCTCGAAGCTGCGGCCCGTCGCGCCTGCGGGTTGAGGAACGTGCAGCTCGTCCATGAGCTTCGCGAACTTCTCGCGGTCCTCGGCCCTGTCGATGGCGTCGGGCTGCGTGCCCAGGACGCGCGTCGGCAAGCCCAGCTCCTTCATGGCGCGCTGCAGCGGCACCGCCAAGTTGATGGAGGTCTGGCCGCCGAACTGCACGATGATCCCCTCCGGCCGCTCGCGCTCGACGATGTGCAGCACGTCCTCCAGGGTCAGGGGCTCGAAGTAGAGCTTGTCGCTGGTGTCGAAGTCCGTGCTGACCGTCTCGGGGTTGTTGTTGACCATGATCGCTTCGAGGCCGAGGCGCTTCAGCTCGCGCGCCGCGTGCACACAGGAGTAATCGAACTCGATGCCCTGGCCGATGCGGATCGGCCCCGAGCCCAGGATGAGCACCTTGCGCCGGTCGCTCGGGCGCGCCTCGTCGAGGGTCTCGTAGCAGCTGTAGAAGTACGGCGTCTTGGCCTCGAACTCGGCCGCGCACGTGTCCACCATCTTGTACGTCGGCACGATGCCGTGCCGGCGGCGCAGCGCGCCGATCTCTTCCTCCTTCGAGCCGCGGAGGCGCGCGATGCGCGCGTCGCTGAAGCCGGCGCGCTTGGCCGTGCGGAGCAGGTCAGGGCCAAGCTCCTCGCCGCGCAGCCGCTCCTCCAGGGCCAGGATGTTCTGGATCTTCTGGAGGAAGAAGGGCTCGATGCTGCTCAGCTCCGCGACGCGCGCGACGCCCCAGCCGAGGCGCAGCGCGTCCGCGACCGCGAAGATGCGGCGGTCCGTGGGCTTGCGCAGCTCCTCCTCGAGCTTCTCGGGGCTCCAGTTCAGCGGCTCGAACCACTTGCGGTCGATCTCGAGGGAGCGCAGCGCCTTCTGGAAGCTCTCCTCGAGGGTGCGCCCGATGGCCATCACTTCCCCCGTGGACTTCATCTGCGTGCCCAGGTGGCGGTCCACGGTGCGGAACTTGTCGAAGGGCCAGCGCGGGATCTTGGTGATGACGTAGTCGATGCTCGGCTCGAAGCTCGCGGGCGTGACGCGCGTGATGGCGTTGGGGATCTCGTCGAGGGTCATCCCCACCGCGATCTTGGCCGCGACGCGCGCGATGGGGTACCCTGTCACTTTGGACGCGAGGGCGCTGCTCCGGCTCACGCGCGGGTTGACCTCGATGACGCGGTACTCGCCCGTCTTGGGATTGACGGCGAACTGGATGTTGCAGCCGCCTTGGATGCCCAGGGCGCGGATGCACTTGAGCGACGCGTTGCGCAGCACTTGGTGATCGTCGTCGCTGAGGGTCTGGGCGGGCGCGACGACGATGCTCTCGCCCGTGTGCACGCCCATGGCGTCGAAGTTCTCCATGTTGCACACGATGATGCAGTTGTCGCGCGCGTCGCGCATCACCTCGTACTCGAACTCCTTCCACCCGAGCACGCTCTCCTCGATCAGGACTTGCCCGATGCGGCTGTAGGCCAGCCCGCGGCCGCAGATCTCCTCCAGCTCCTGCTCGCTGAACGCGATGCCGCTGCCCGTGCCACCCAACGTGTACGCGGGCCTGACGAGGCACGGATAGCCGACGTCGCGCGCCACTTCCTTGGCCGCCTTGATGCTGTCCACGGCCGTCGCGCGGGGCACGGGCTCGCCGATCTCCTCCATGGTGCGCTTGAAGAGGTCGCGGTCCTCGCTCTTCTGGATGGCCTCGAGGGGCGTGCCGAGCAGCTCCACGCCCAGGCGCTTGAGCACG
>DASYRW010000080.1:0-4434 GCA_036003985.1 Thermoplasmatota archaeon | reverse complement strand
GTGCAGGCAGCCCGCTGACCCAATACCTGATCACGGTGCCGAAGACGCTGCTGGTGACGGTGAACTTGTTCCCCTACGTCGCCTTCGACGTGGACGACGACAAGGAGCTGGAGCTGGCGGTGGACCGCAACCGCAACAGCCTCGACGGCTTCGAGTTCTTCTCGGACCCGTTCACGGCCATCATCCAGAGCGTGGACATCCTCGCGGCGGACGGCGACGACGACGGCCGCATCGACCACTTCATCGACAAGAACCTCGACGGCCGGCCGGACCGCTACTGGGACCCCGACGACACGCGCCTCACCACCATCTTCGGCGGCGACCGCGGCAACATCCCGTACCCGGACGTGAACAACGACGGCACCCTCGAGTTCCTCTACGACGCCGACGCGGACTTGGCCGTGGACCACTGGATCGACCCCGCGACGCGCAGGGCTGGGGTGGTCATCGAGAAGGACTTCGACGACGACGGCGAGCCGGAGTTCATCATCGACACGAACGGCGACGGCCGGCCCGATCGCTACTTCGACCCAGGCCGCGGGCCGCGCGGCCTCGTGACCACGGTGCAGCTCGCGGCTGGCGGCAGCGGCCAGCGCTACGAGATCGACACCAACGGCGGCGGCAGGCCGACGAAGGTCTACGACCGCGTCACCGGCGAGGTCAGCAACGCGGTGGTGTTCGGCGCGCTGGAGTTCGTCGGCACCTACTGGTACCTGGTGCTGCTGTTCCTGGCGGTCGCGGTGCTGGCGGGCTACCTGGTGGTGCAGCGCCGCAAGCGGCGGCGGGGCGAGGGCGGCGCGTAGCCGGCGAGCCCGGTCGAGGAGCCGTGGGCTCGCGCCCTTCGCACGCCCCGCGGCAGCGCCCGCCGGCACACCCCAGAACCCTTAAGCCGCGCCCACCCTTGTGGCGGCCGGGCCATGAAGCTGCGCTTCCTCGGCGGCGTCAGCGAGGTCGGCCGCCTCGGCATGCTCCTCGAGGACGACGGAGCCCGCGCCCTCTTCGATTATGGCCTGGCGCCCTCCGACCCGCCCAAGTATCCCCAGGAATCGCCGCCCGTGGACATGGCCTTCCTCTCCCACGCCCACCTCGATCACAGCGGCATGATGCCCTGGATCGCCGGCAAGCACGGCCCGCCCGTGGTCATGACCCCCCCGACGTGGCGCATGGGCGAGCTGCTGGCCCACGACTCGCTCAAGGTCGCCAAAGCCGAGGGCTACCCCATCCCCTACCAGCGCGGCGACATCAAGGCCCTCGAGGACTCCCTCCACCTGCAACGCTACGCGAACAGCGTCAGCCTCGGCGGGGCCGACGTGAAGCTGCACAGCGCGGGCCATATTCCAGGGAGCACCATGTTCGAGGTGCAGGGCTCGCGCCGGCTGCTGTTCACGGGCGACATGAACGTCGCCGACACGCACTTGGTGTGGGGCGCCCACCCGGTCAAGTGCGACACGCTCGTCATCGAGGGCACGTACAGCGGCCGCGAGCACCCCGCGCGCAAGGACGTGGAGCGGCGCTTCCTCGAGACCTGCGAGGACGTGGTGGACCGCGGCGGGCTCGCCCTCGTGCCGGCCTTCGCCGTCGGCCGCACGCAGGAGCTGATGATGCTCCTCGCCGAGTCGGGCTTGGAGGTGTGGCTCGACGGCATGGGCCGCGACGTGACGCGCCTGCTCCTGGAGAACCCCGCCTTCCTGCGCTCGCCCGGCGGCCTGGAGCGAGCCCTGCGCAACATCAAGGTGGTCCACAGCAACCACGGCCGCAAGCTGGCCTTGGAGGGCGACGTGATCCTCACCACCAGCGGCATGCTCGAGGGCGGGCCTGTGCTTGGCTACTTGGAGCAGGTGCGCAGCGACCCCAAGAGTGCGGTGTTGCTCACGGGCTACCAGGTGAAGGGCACGAACGGGCGGCGCCTCGTGGAGGAGCAGGCCGTGGAGCTCCAGGGCGCGATGGAGCGCGTGCGCTGCCAGACCGACATCTTCGACTTCTCGGCCCACGCCGGGCACAGTGAGCTGGTGGAGTTCGCGCGCGCGTGCAACCCCGAGGAGGTGGTCATCTTCCACAGCGACCAGCGCGAGCACCTGGCCGAGGCGCTCGGCGATCGCTACAAGGTGCTGCTGCCCGAGACGGGCGACGATGTCGAGCTGGGCTCGTAGCGAGCCCCGCGGCCGACGGGACGAGCGCATCGCGGCAAAGCTTTAGGCTTCGCTGGCTTGCTCCGCCCCCGGGGGAAGGCCATGAGGTCCGAAAGCGCGGTCGCGGTCGCGGGAGCGTTGCTGCTGGCCGGTTGCCTGGGCGCGGGCAACCAGGCGCTGGCGCCGAACACGTCGCTCACGGTGCCGGTCCTGGGCGACCCGCTCATCCTCGACCACGACCACAGCGACCCCCTGCTGCACCAGCTGAGCACGCCGAATCTCAGGGAGCTGGCGCACCTCGCGTGGGACAGCGTGCTGCTCGGCAAGTTCCCGGCCCAAGCCTACGGCGAGGCCGACGTCGAGGGCGACATCGCCTACGTCGCGGCGCTGGTCAGCGGCTTCGCCATCGTGGACGCGAGCGACGCCGCGAGCCCCAAGACCCTCAGCTTCACGCCCATTCCCCCGGTCTACGTCGCCGACATCAAGGCCGCCGAGGAGGGCAACCTGGTCATCCTCGGCACGCAGCGCACCATCGGGCGCCTCACGAGCGCGCTGGGCGTGCCACCGCCGCCCTTGCCCGTCGGCGTGCCGAGCGCCGCGCCCATCGGCGCGATTGGGCTCCAAGCCTGGGACGCCACCGACAAGTCCGCGCCGCAGCTGGTGGGGTACCTGTACGTCGACGGCGGCTGCCACATGGTCAGCGTGCTGGACTACGACGACGGCACGTACGTGTTCTGCGCGCCCAACGACAACACCGTGCGCATCTTCCGGGTGAACCACCAGGGCCCCGCCGTTCTCTTCGAGCCTGTCGGGCTCTGGAGCCCCGGCGATCTCAGCCAGGTCGTCGCGTACAAGGCCGCGCCCACGGGCGGGCAGTTCACGCACGACATGACCGTCCAGCTCGACCCCCTCACGGGCGACCCCGTGATGTTCGTCAGCTTCTGGGACCTCGGCGTGCACGTCGTGGACGTCAAGGACCCAGCGAACCCCACCGAGGTCGGAAGCTGGGCCGGCGAGGATGCCACGCTGTGGGACGGCAAGACGCACAGTGCGATGGCCACGCTCATCGCCGGCAAGCGCGTCTTGGTCGAGATCCCCGAGTACGCGAGCGTGCCCGCGGTGTTCATCCTCGACGCGACGGACTACGGCAACCTGCGCCTGCTCGCCGAGTGGACCGCGCACCCGGACGGCGACTTCGGCGAGAACCCGACGTTGTTCAGCACGCACAACTTCCAGCTCGTGGGCTCCAAGGTCTACCTGGCCATGTACCACGGCGGCGTGTGGGTGCTCGACCTCGCGACGCCGAGCGCGCCGAAGGCGGTCGCGTACTACCTCCCCGGCGCGGGCGAGGTGCAGGCCGACATCGTGGGTGGCGTGGTGCCGGACACGTGGGACGTCGTCGTCGCGAATGGGCACATGTTCGTGGTGGACATCCCCACGGGCCTCTATGTCCTGCACCTCGACGGCGACCCCGCGGACGCGGCGTACGACAGCTTCGCGTAGTCAGACGCGCTCGGTGCGCAGCGCGCGCAGCGCCTTGAGCGCCTCCTGCAGGCGCGCCTCGGGCACCAGGATGTGGTCGGTGCTGAAGGTGCACAGCACCGAGCAAGGGATGCCGCGTTGCGCCAGCGCGCCCGTCAGCGCCGCGAGCATGCCCGCCAGCTCCCAGGGCATCTTGACCTGCACCGCGATGAGCCGCCAGCCCCGCTCCACCTTCGCGTCAGGGAAGCGCGCTGCGGCGCGGTCCCAGTCCTGCTCCGGGAGCACGTAGGTGACTTCGTCCCCTGTCTGGAGCGCGGCGCTCCAGGGGCCGAGGTGCATGACGGTGGTGTCGGCGCGCGCCGGCAGCCCCACGATGGCGAAGCGCGCTGGATGGGGCTCGAAGTGCGCCCGCCGCAGCACCTCGCGCACGCGCGCGTCCACGGCCCCGCACGCGCGCGCGCTGGCTTGACCCTTCTCACGCGAACTCGGGGAACAGCGCGCGCTTGCTCCTGCAGAACTGCTCGCAGGTCATCAGCACCGTGTCGCGGCCCGCGAGCTCCCGCACGATGCTCGGCGGATGGAGGCGCCGCAGGTCGTCGTCCTCGGTCAGGATGCCGTCCAGCTCGGGGTGGTCCAGCAGGGCCTGGACCAAGGAGAGGTCGCGCATGCTCGCCGCGTCCTCGGGGTCCTCGTACGCGGCGGTCGCGCGCGCGAGCTCGAGGAGCCTGGGGTGCAGCTTGGCGAGATCCGTGGGGATGATGCGCAGGACCTTGGGCAGCTTGAACGCGTACTGCAGCTCCTGCCGGACGGGGGAGGTCGTGGC
>DASYRW010000079.1:0-12290 GCA_036003985.1 Thermoplasmatota archaeon | reverse complement strand
CGCCCGCGTCCGCGCCGCTGCCGTCGGTGGCGTCCGTGAAGGTCCCGTCGCCACCATTGAGGAACAGCCGGCTGCGCGTGTCCACGCCGTCGGCCCAGGCGCCGTAGTTGGGGTTCTGCTGGTTGAAGCGCTGGTTGACGAGGTAGGCGTCCTCGTAGCCGTCGTTGTCCACGTCCGCCCAGCACACCCCTCCCCCGATGATCTCGGGGAACGCGGGCCAGTCGAGCTGCGGGACCTCGTGCGGATCGGTCGGGACCTTGTGCAGCTCGCCGGCCTCCTTGTACGCGATGCCCGCCTCGAGCGTCGCGTCGTCCCACCGCGGGTCCGCGTCGGCCGCGCCGGCCAGCGCGCCCAGCGCGAGGAGCGCGACAACGATCGAAGCGGGGCGGGCGATCAACGAGGGGCCTCCCGGCGGGCGATGAAGGGGATCCCCCATAACCCTTGTCTCCAAACGCTCGGCCCGCTCAGCGGGCGCGCGAACGGCGCGCCAGGAGGGGCGCGCCCACGAGGAGGAGGGGCACGGGCAGCCCATCGAGGAGGTCGGGCACCGCGTTCGGCGCCACGCTCGGCTGCGCTGCCACGAGCACGACGTGCACGCTCGCGCGCTGGGCGTTGCCGGCGGCGTCCACGGCGAAGGCCTCGACGAGGTGCAGGCCCGCGGACGCGGACGCCGCGTCCCACGAGCCCTCGAAGGGCGCGGCCCCGTCCAGCGCGACGGGCGAACCGTCCACGTCGAAGCGCACGGCGACCACGCCGCTCGTCGCGTCCGTCGCGTCCGCGAGGAGCGGGAACGGCGCCCCGTCGAGCACGACGATCAGCGCGGGGCCCGCGCCGAGCAGGGACGCGGAGGCGCCTGCGAGGTGGATGGACCCCGGGGCGGGGTTCGCGATGGCCACCGTGGGCGGCGTCGTGTCCACGCGCACCTCGAACGCCGCGCCGGCCTCGTTGCCTGCGACGTCCGCTGCGACGAAGTCCACGTCGTGCACGCCCTCGCCGAGGGTGAATGGCCCCGCGTAGTCGGTCCACGCGCCGGCGTCCACGCGGTAGCGGATCGCGCCGGGGCCGCTGAGCGGGTCGAGGCTCGCGAGGCTCAGGACCGGCTCCGTGAGGTACCACCCGCCGAAGCCCAGCGTGCCTTCGATGCCGTGCGCGGGCGTGGGCGGGGTCAGATCGATCGGGATCTCGACGGTCCGCGGCGCAACGTTGCCAGCGCCGTCGAAGCTGCGCATGGCGAGGGCGTGGACGCCCTCGGTCGCGAAGGTGACGGGCAGGCCGTCGTGGTCGGTCCACGGACCGCCGTCGATCGCGACCTGCGTGCCGACGACGCCCGTGGCGGGGCCGATCGCGCGGTCCTCCGCGGTGACCGTCGCGGCGACCGTGCTGCGCCACCAGCCCAGCTGGCCGGTCCCGCTGAGCACCGCCGACGGGACAGGGGCGAGCGTGTCGGTCACGTAGCCGGCGACGCCCTTCGTGACGCGCACGACGCGGTCCGCCGGCACGCCCGCGAGCGCGGTCGCGGTGCCGTCGGGCCAGCGGACCTCCACGTCCGCCCCGGTGGCCGCGCCGAGGCCCACCTCCAGGAGCATCGAGTTCTGCGAGAGGTACGAGTGGCCGGGGTGGTGCTCGCGCACCTGGGTGAGGCCCCCCGCGGTCACGGTCGCCACCGCCCCCAGGGCTTGGCGGTTCGCGCCGGGCTGGCGAAGCTGGAGGTACAGCCAGTGGTTGGCGACGCCGCTGCCTTCGAGGAGCAGCGCGGTCTGGTTGGCGTTCGGCACCGCGAAGAGGTCGACGTCGCCGTCGAGGTCGGGGTCGGCCAAGGCGAGGCCGCGGAAGACGCGCGTCGGGGCCTCGTAGCCCAACCCGACGTCGCCGGAGACCTCGGTCCACTGCCGGTCGCCGGCGCCACTCGGAGCCTCCTCGGCTTCGTTCAGGAACACCTGGATGTCTTGGCTGTAGTCGTCGGCGATCCACTCGGTGTGGCCGTTGGCGAGCACGATGTCGAGCCAGCCGTCGCGGTCCACGTCCGCGAAGCTCGTGCCCCAGCCGGTGCGGTTGAGGCTGTTGGCCTGGTCGTCCTCGCCGCTCCGGTCCGCGAAGGTCCCGTCGTGGAGGTTGCGGTAGAACCCGTTGGCCTCCGTTTCGTAGTGGGTCATGAACAGGTCGGGCCAGCCGTCGTTGTCGTAGTCGCCCGCCGTCAGTCCCATGCTCGCGCGGGGATCGGCGACGAGCGCGGCCGGTGCGAGCTCGGTGAAGGTCCCGTCGCCGTTGTTGCGGAACAGGTTGTTGGGCGTCTCGTCGTTGGCCGCGTAGAGGTCCGGGTCGCCGTCGCGGTCGTAGTCGAGCCACGCGACGCCGAGCGTCTTGGAGCCGTTCAGGTCCTCGCGGTAGCCCGCCGCGCCGGTCTGCTGGGCGACTTCGGAGAACGTGCCGTCGCCGTTGTTGCGCGCCAGGAAATTGTACTGCGCGACGTGGGCGTTGGGGCCGCGGCTGCCGTCGTCGATGGACGAGTCGACGTAGTTGCCGATGTAGAGGTCGACGTCGCCGTCGAGGTCGTAGTCCGCCCAGCCGCTGCTCGTGCTGAAGCACGCGTGGTCGCCGCACGCCCCCTCGAGACCGACGACGCCCAGCGCGGCCGTCGCGTTCTCGAAGGTGCCGTCGCAGCGGCCGCGGTACAGGTAGGAGGGCCCGAAGTTCGTCGCGAGCAGGTCCATGCAGCCGTCGGCGTCGTAGTCTGCCGCGCTGCAGCCGTAGCCGAACGCGCGCGCGTCGGCGCCGCTGCGGTCGGTGATGTCGGCGAAGGTGCCGTCGCCGTTGTTGAAGTAGAGGCGGTTCCGCGTGTCCTCGTCGTCGGCCCACGGGCCCCACGCCGGGTTCGTGGGGTTGTAGCGCTGGTTGACGACGTAGAGGTCGTCGTAGCCGTCGTTGTCCACATCCACCCAGCACGCGCCCCCACCCATGATCTCGGGGAAGCCGGGCCAGCTGAGGTCCGGCACCTCGTGGCCCTCCGGCAGACGGTGGATCTCGCCCGCCTCGCGGTACGCGATCCCCGCGCCCGCGGTGCCGTCGGTCCACGCGAACGCAGCCGCGGCGCCGGCGAGCAGCGGAAATGCCAGCGCGGCCGCGAGGCCGAGCGCGATCGCTGGCTGGCGGGCGTCGGAGGGTTCAGCACGACGGCGCGACACGATGCCTCCCCGCGCGGGGAACACGAGGGGCTCCTATAACGCTTCCCTCCCTGCGCTCGGCGGCCGCCGCCGGGGCAGGATTCGGACCCTGTGCGGGCGCGCGCCCAGCGAGGAAGCAGCGGGTCCTGTCCGCAGGCGAGCTCGGTCGCGCGGGGCTCGGCGCCGCGCGGCCGACCAAGGCCTGCAGAGAAGGCGCGCGAGCAGCGTGGTCTTCGTGGCGGCTGACGCTCACAAACGCGCATCGAGCAGGAGGGGAGCGGTCCGCATCCCGACGGCGCGCCGGCCATCGGTTCCAGAGATCCGATATAAGGCACGACGAGGATGGCCGCCCAGCCCCTCGGAACTCGCGGCGTCGCATGCCAGTGGGAGGCAGTTGGTGCGTGCGGTGACGACGAGGGACGCGTGGTCGCCCTCGCGGGGGCTCCGGCTACGGTCGGACGCGCGTGAGCGCGTGGCTGCGACCAAGAACCAACACTGGAGGAAACCCCATGAAGATTGTAGCGACCCTGATGGCCGCGACGCTGGCGCTCACGATGGTGCCTTTCGCGTCCGCGAGCAGCCTGTACGACGAGAACGTGAACTGGATGCACCAGTGGCACCCCGCTGCGACCCCCGACCAGGTCGCGGAGATCGCTGGCCTCCTGACGTCGGCCGGCATCAACATGAACACCCCCGCGACGCAGCTCGCGGGCGTCGGCGGCATCGACGTCGGCGAGATCTGGGGCATCTGCCAGGACGTCGGCTGGTTCGTCGGCGGCGTCAACCCCTGCCCGCCCGCTGGCCCGCCGCCCGCGGCGGTCTGCACCGCAGTTGCCGCCCACTGGGCCCTGTTCATCTGGGCGCCCGTGAGCAACGAGTGGACCGTCAGTGGCGGTACCCCCGGCTTCAGCCCCATCCGCTACGCCTGGACCACCGGCCACCTGGGCCTCGGCCCGCTCGGCACGCTGCAGGCGACCCACTTCCTGGGCAGCGGCTGCACGCAGGAGTTCCGCTTCGCCCCCGGTGACGAGCTCGTCGTCGGCTACGGCGACGGCATCGGCATGAACCCCTGAGCCCGCTTCGTGAACGCGCGGCCGGGCCTCGCGCCCGGCCGCTCCATCTTTCCCCCTCCCCACCATGCACCGCGCGCTGGTCGCCACGATCGCCGCCCTCGCGGCGCTGAGCCTCGCCTTGCCCGCGACAGCGCTCTTGGGAGAACCGAGCGTCGTGACGGGGTCCGGCACGGCCACGTTCCGCAACGTCTTGGCCCACATCACCTGCCCGGGCATGGTGTTCCACATCCAAGTCGCAGGCACGACCACGGCGCTCGTGACCCTGCAAGCGATCCACCCCACCGAGATCGGGTGCACGACCGCCTCGTACGACTACAGCCTCAACCCCTCGCTCGTCGAAGGCAACTGGCAGGAAGGCTGGGAGGGCGACGCCATCGGCGCCGACCCGCCCGTGGTCTGGCCCATCTGGGAGGTCCGCATCGGACCCGCCACGGACCCCGACAACGTCTCGTTCTGGAGCTACTACGTGGACGAGAACGGCCGCGAGTACTACCTCGAAGGGTTCTTTGCGATCGATCAGACCCTCTGAGTCCGCGGTTCCGTCCTGCGCAGGCTAGGCCTGGACACGGGGGGGAGGCAAGCTTTATCCCGAGCGCCCCCGGTCGCGACGCGAGGCCGCATGCCCCGCGACGCGCTCCTGCCCATCGCGGCCTTGCTGGTGGTCGTCGCGACGCTGTCGCCGGCCTCGGTCGCGTTGGTGTCTCCACCGGTCCATGAGGTCGACCTCCCCTGCGACGAGCTGGCGGCGGCACCGCCGGCGCAGGGCGCGCTGTGCGGGACGTGGGACCGGCGCGCCGACTTGCCGACGGGGGCCCGCGAGGGGCTCGGGCTTGCTTGGCTCGAGGTCGCAGGCCGCGCGCTGGCGTTCGGCGGCCGCGACGCGAACGGCGCGCCCGCGGGGGACCTCTGGTCGTACGACCCCGGCGCCAACGCGTGGACCCAGCTCGCGAGCGGCCCCCCGCGCGCCGATGCTGCCTTCGTCGCCGACGAAGCCAGCAACGTCGCCTTCCTCTTCGGGGGCCGCGACGCGACGGGCCCGCGCCAGGATGTTTGGCGCTTCGACTACGCCGCGAACACGTGGACGCCGCTCGCGCCCGATGCGGCCTCAGGCCCGTCGCCCCGGTACGGCATGGCCGCCGCGTGGGACCAGACGCGGGCGCGCATCACCGTCTTCGGTGGCACCGACGGCGCGCAGACCTTCGGCGACTTCTGGTCCCTCGTTCCCGGGAGCGCGACCTGGACGGCCCTGGCCGGCGGCCCTGCGGCGCGCCGCTTCCCCAACGCGGTCTGGGACCAAGCGCGGCAGGGCCTCATCTTCCAGGGCGGCGAGGCGGCGGACGGCGCGGAGCTCGCGGACGCGTGGTTCTTCCCCACCGTCCAGCAGGCATGGTCGCGCATGCCCGACGCGTCGCCGCGCGCTCGCGGCGCCGCGGCGTGGGACTTCAACCACGCGTTCCTCCATGTCTTCGGCGGCGTGACCGGGGGCGTGGCCAGCGACGAGAGCCACCTGCTCATCCCGTCGCGCGAGCTGTGGCTGACGGAGACCGATCTTCCCTCGGCGCGGACGGGCGCGGCCGGCGCCTACGACCTGAACGGCCGCGTGTGCCTGGTCGCGGGAGGCGTCACCGCCACGGGCCCCACGGCGGAGTTCTGGGCCTTCACGCCGGCCACGTGGGCCGCGGCGTTCTGAGACGACGAGCCGTCGCGACGCTGCATCATCGGGGGCCGCCGGTGGCCGGCGGAGCCGCTCGGCTACCCTTCGAGCTCGTCCTTGAGGTTCAGCAGCGCCATGTCCAAGCCATGGCTGAGGTCGAGCGCGGCTTCCTCCGCGGTGACCTCCACATCGAGCGTGTGGGGCAGCTCGAGGTCGGCGACGATGCGCACGACCGTGCCCTGCTTCGTGGCCTTCAGCTCCCACGCGCCCTGGTTGCGCGCCCAGTCGCCCTGCTGCTGGCGCCACGCGAGGCGCTTGCCCGGCTGCCAATCCTCGATGACGGCGTCCATGCTGAGGCGCGTGCCGCAGGCCTCGGTCTCGTGGTGCACCACCGCGCCCTTGCCGCGGGCCTCGGTCAGCCGCGCCACGCGCAGCTCGCCGGGCTTCCAACGGGGCATGCGCTCGACGTGCGCGAGGAACTCGAACACCGCCTGCGGTGGAGCGCGCACCTCGATGCGCTTGTCCAGCAGCGCCATGGGCGCGGCTTGGCATCCCGGGGCCTTGAAGCCTGCTCCCGGGGGCCTTTCGGCGGGGTGGACCGTCCTTCTTCGCCGGCAGCAACGCCTTTATCCCTTGCTCGCATGGCCGCCCGTGCGCGTCCTCCTGGCCAATCCGTACTTCTGGCCCCACGAGGGCGGCATCGAGGGTCGCTTGCAGGGCCTCGCCCGGGGGCTCGCGCGGCGACACGAGGTCGGCGTGCTGACGGCGCGGCTGCCCGGCACTGCCCTCGAGGAGACGCGGGACGGCTACACCATCCTGCGCTGCCCCGCGCGGGTCTGGCGCGGCTTCCCGTCCAACCCTCCGCCGCTCTGGACCCGCGGCATCCTCGCGCGCGCGCGAGCTTGGAAGCCCGATCTCCTCGACTACCAGTACCGCTGGGCGCCCGAGTGGAACCGCGCCATGGCTGCGTGGGCCCGCGAAGGGCCGCTCGTCCTCACGTGGCACAACGCCTTCGGCGAGGGCGAGGGCCTCGTCGGCAGGCTCAGCGCGTGGAACGACCGCCGCTTCGTGGCCCTGATGGGATCCGCGCGGGGCGTCGTGTGCATCAGCCGCGCGGTGGAGCAAGACCTCGCGCGGCGCGGCGTGGCGCCGGGCAAGCTGCGCACCGTCCACGCCGGCTTCGACGCGCCGCCTCCCCTGGCCTTGCCCGAAGGCGACCACGCCGTGTTCGCCGGGCGCCTCGTGGCCACGAAGGGGCTCGACGTGCTGCTCGCGGCGCTGCCGGCCGCGCCGGAGGTACGCGTCGTGCTCGTCGGCAAGGGCCCCGAGCGCGCGCGGCTGGAGCGGCTGGCGGCGCGGCTCGGCGTGCAGGACCGCGTGCGCTTCGCAGGCTTCGTCCGCGAGGAGGAGAAGCGGCGCCTCGTGGCGGGCGCGCGCTTCGTGGTGCATCCCGCGCGGTGGGAGAGCCTCGGGCACGCGCTGGCCGAGGCGATGCTGCAGGGCAAGCCCGTGATCGCGAGCGACGTCGGCGGCATCCCCGAGGTCGTGGGCCCCGGCGGCGTGCTCGTCCCGACCGGCGACGCCGCGGCGCTCGCGGCGGCGATGCGCGACCTCTGGGCCGACGCGGGCCTGCGCGCGGCCCTGGGCTGGAAAGCCCAAGCCCATGCCGCGACGTTCACGTGGGACCGCTGCGTCGCGGCGACGGAGCGCGTGTACCGCGAGGCGGTGGAGCGCTGATCAGGGCCGCGGCTCGGTCTCGAGGGGCGCGGGCTCCACCGCCGGCGGCGCTGCCGCGCCCACCCTGACGCGGCGCTTCAGGTAGCCGTGGCTCGCGAGGCTGATCATGAGGATGCCCACGACGAGCCCGATGCTGATCCACCACGTCTGCCGCGGGTCGAACACCAGCCCAGCCGCGCCGACGATGGCGATGAGGGCGCCGTACTTGAGCGCCCCGCCCAAGACCAGGTAGCCCATGGCCTTGCGCGCGTCCCAGGGGCTCACGGCGATGAAGGCGCCCGTGAAGGGCATGACCGGCACGAGCCGGTTCAGCAGCACGATGCGCTCGTCGCTCACGAACAGGAACTCGCGCCACTTGTTCATCGCGCGGGTCATCTTGCGGGGCATGCGATGGCCCTTCCACTTCACGAGTCCGTAGAGGAACGCGTTGGCCGCCAGCTCCGCTGCGAGCACCACCACGAGCACGGTCGCCGCGGTCACGATGAGGTCGGTGCGGTCGCTGAAGCGCGTGTCGATGGTGGGGATGGTGTTGTAGAACAGGACCACGAACGCCTCGGGCAGCATCGGGAACAGCACGGCGTCGATGAAGAACACGATGAACAGGATGGCGAGCTGGCCCCGGATCCCGAAGCCGCCGAGGAGCCCCGTCAGCCAGGCCCCGAAGCTCGACGTCAAGCTCATGGAGCCCACCGGGCGCGGTGAGGGCCTGGACCCTTTCGGGGCAATTAAGGGTTGCCGTTCGTGGCCTGCACCGCGTGGGCGCGGCGCGGCCAGGCGGCGCAGGCAGGCTTGATGGCCGGCGGCCTCGCTCCGCACGCATGCGCGCAGCCGTCCTCGCCCTGGCCGCGGTCCTCGTCGCGGCGGCGTGCCCTGCCCGCGCCGACGCGCCGGGCGAAGCGTGGCTGCTCGCACAAGCGCTCGCGCATGGCTGGCCCGACACCCCGGAGCTGCGCGCGAAGGTCCAGGCAGCGGCCGCGCAGCTGGCCCGCGCGGACCTCGCGGCGATGGCCGGTGGCGCGCCTCGCGCGGTCCCGCCCGGGATCCACGTGGGCGAGACGTGGTGGGAGTGCCTCGCGCTGTTCACCGAGCCCGACTGCGTCATGACCAACGACGAGCCCAGCGGGCTCTTCACCTGCCTCTCGGTGCCAGCGCACTGGGCGCTGTTCGTGTGGGCGGGCAACTCCCTGCGCGCGACGCTCGGCGAAGGCTTCCTCCTGACGTGGACCGAGGCCCACCTGGGCCTGGGACCGCTGTACCACACCACGACCGGCGGGACCTTCGTGGGCTCCTTGTGCCTGACGGACTACGGCTTCGCGAAGATCGCGCAAGGCAACGGCGTGTTCATGGAGACCTGACCCCCCGGAACGGGCGGCGAGCAGGCGAGGCTTTTTCCGCTCCAGGCCATGCCGCGCTGGCACCATGACCATCCCCACGACGCACCCGCGCTACAAATCCCTCGCGACGCGCGAGCGCCTCGCCGCCATGGCCGCGGAGGGTGTCGTCGCGCCCACCGGGCTCATCGCGCACGGCCGCGGCGAGGCCTTCGACTACCTGCTGGGCGAGCGTACGCAGCCCTTCGCGGAGGAAGCCGCGCTCGCGGCCGCGGCGGCCCTGCTGCTCGCGCGGCGGCCGGTGCTGTGCGTGAACGGCAACGTCGGAGCGCTCGCGGCCGCGGAGATGGTGGCGCTCAGCCAAGCCGTGCCCGCGACGCTCGAGGTCAACCTGTTCCACCGCACCGAGGCGCGCGTCGCGAAGATCGCATCCCTGCTGCGCGACGCGGGCGCACAGCGCGTCGTGGGCGAGCGGCCCGACGCGACCATCCCTGGGCTCGCGAGCGACCGCGCGGCGAGCAGTGTCGCCGGCAGCTACGGCGCCGATGTGGTGCTCGTGCCCCTCGAGGACGGCGACCGCGCCGGCGCGCTCGCCGCCATGGGCAAGATGGTGATCTGCATCGACCTCAACCCGCTCAGCCGCACCGCGCGCACGGCCGGCATTACCATCGTGGACGAGCTGACCCGCGCCGTGCCGCTGCTGACGCATGCCGTCGCGACCCTGAAGCCCGCTGGCGCCGAGGAGAAGCTCGCGCTGCTGAAGGCCTACGACAACGGCCGCGTGCTCGCCCAGAGCCTGGAGTTCCTCGCGCAGCGGCTGCAGGGGCTCGCGCGCGCGGAGGGCCGCACGTGAAGATCCCGGCCTTCGTGCTCAAGCGGCTGTACGTGCCGGGCAGCCTCCGGTCCACGGACGAGGGCTTGGCGTTCGTGCTGCGCAACCACATGGCCACCGCCACCCTGACCGAACTGCGCGCGCTGCGCATCAACGGCCGCGACGTCGCGCCCGCGCAGGCGCGCGTGCGCGTGGGCGGGGTCGAGCTGGACGTGCAGCACGTCACCGCCGCGGCGCCGCTGGTGTTCGGCCGCGGCGACGACGCCGAGGTGCAGGTGCGCGGCCTCGCCGTCGCGGGGCCCACGAAGGTGCGCCTCGAGGTCCAGAGCGCCGAGTTCGGCGAGCTGGTGATCGAGTTCGAGGACCGGCCCGCGTAAGGCCCCGAGACAGTAGGGGCAGCACCGCTAAGCCCTGCTCCGTCCTCGCCCGGCCATGCGCTGGCCCTTCGCCCTCGTCGCGCTCGCGCTCGCGCTGGCCGCCGCCGGCATGGTTGCAGGCGGCCTTTGCCACGTCAGGACCGCCGCGCCCGGCCAGCCCGAGCAGTGCGGCACGAGCGGCTTCGCCGTCGCCATCGCCCTCGCCATGGTGGGCGCGAGCGCGCTGGCGATGGCGACGCTGCAGCGCCGCTGGCCGCTCGGCCCCGCCCTCGCGGCCCTTGGCATCGGCGCGGCGCTGTGGGCGATGTTCGCGGTCACGGGCTTCCTGTGGTGGACCTTCACGAACCTCGCCGTCGCAGCGCTCGCCCTTGCGGCGGGTGTCCTGGCGCCGCGCCCCGCGGGCAAGCACCTGGCGGGCGCGGCTGCGACGCTGTTCCTTCTCGTCAACGCCGGCGTGGGGTGGATGTCGCTCCTCGGCGGCACGGCCGTTGTGTTGAGCGCGGCGGTGCTGTTGGGCCTGCCCATGGCGCTCCTGCACCAAGCCTGGCCAACGCCCGTGCAAGAACCTTGATGGCAGGCCCCGCCAGCCTCGGAGGGCCGGGCCCCGGACATGCCGGGCACCCCGAGCCGAAGGGGAAGGCTTGCACGCGCCGGCGGGGGCTCCTGCCCCCGTCCCGCCGCGTACCTCCGCGCGCGTTTTTGTACCTGCGCTGCCTTGCGCCTTGCATGGTGGCCTTGCGCGAGCGCGTGCTCAGCGGGGACCTCGGCGGCATGGTGGGCCAGCGCGCCCTCCTGGCTGGCTGGCTCCAGGACCTGCGCGACCAGGGCAAGATCGCCTTCCTGTTCGTGCGCGACCGGCAGGGCGTGACCCAGGTCGTGCTCAAGAAGACCGAGCTGGGCGAGGAGCGCTACAAGGCCGCCGTCAGCCTGCCGCGCGAGAGCGTCGTGGCCGTCCAAGGCATGGTCGCGGCGAGCAAGGCCAAGGCCGGGGGCTGCGAAGTGGTCGTGGACGCCCAGGGCAGCGTCGAGGTCCTGAGCCAAGCCGCGGCGCCGCTGCCGCTGGGCGTCGTGGACAAGGTCCAAGCAGACTTGGACACGCGCCTCGACAACCGTTTCATGGACGTGCGCAAGCCCGAGGTCGCGGCCATCTTCCGCGTGCGCAGCGTGCTGGTCAAGGCTGGCGTCGACTACTTCGCGTCGCAGGGGTTCGTGCAGATCCACACGCCGCGCATCATCGGCGCGAGCTCCGAAGGTGGCACGGAGCTGTACCCGGTGAAGTACTTCGAGAAGGACGCGTACCTCGCTCAGAGCCCGCAATTGTACAAGCAGGCCATGATGGCCACAGGCTTGGACCGCGTCTTCGAGGTCGCGACGTACTTCCGCGCGGAGAAGCACAACACCTACCGCCACCTCAACGAGATCACGGCCTTCGACGCCGAGATGGCCTTCATCGACGACGAGGAGGACGTGATGCGCATCCTGGAGGGTGCCTGCCACCACATCTGGCAGCGTGTCGCGGAGGAATGCGGACCCGAGCTGGCGCTGCGCGGCGTGGACCTGAAGGTGCCCTCCTTGCCCTTCCCGCGCGTGCCCCATGCGCGCGCGGTCGAGATGGTCAACGCCAGCGGCAAGCTCGCGGCGCCCATCGGGGAACAGGACGACCTGAGCACCGAGGCGGAGCGCGTCCTCGGCGAGCTGATGGGGGAGCAGGGCCACATCTTCTACTTCATCACGAAATACCCCGGCAGCATCCGGCCCTTCTACACGTACGTCGACGCCGACGGCACCAGCCGAAGCTTCGACCTGGAGCACAAGGGCCTCGAGGTCACCAGCGGCGCGCAGCGGCAGCACCAGGTCCAAGCGCTGGAGCAGCGCCTGAAGGAGAAGGGTCTCGACCCCGCGGACTTCGAGAGCTACCTCAAGGCCTTCCGCTACGGCATGCCGCCCCACGGGGGCTTCGGGTTGGGCATCGACCGGCTCACCATGGAAGTGCTGGGCCTCGACAACGTGCGCGAGGCCGTGCTGTTCCCGCGCGACCGCACGCGGGTGAGCCCGTGAACGACGTTGGCCGACCAACGTTGAGGATGCGACGATGCGACCAAAGCGCGAATGAACGCGCCAAGAC
>DASYRW010000078.1:0-21753 GCA_036003985.1 Thermoplasmatota archaeon | reverse complement strand
TTGATCAGGTCCTCGAGCCTGAGGCCGTCCTCGTACCGCTTGGGATCGTCCTTGGGCAGCATGATGGCGCGCTTGATGTAGTTCTTCTTCGCCGTGGTGACGATGCTCTCGACCAACGCGCCGGAGACGATGTCCTTGCGCTTGATCGTCTTGACGCTCTCCTTCGCCTCGGGGTCGAGCTTGAACTCCACCCACTTGTTCTCGTCGTAGAGCTCCGCGATCACGGCCTGGCGCAGGGCCTCGACCGCCGCGTCGTGGGAGCCGTAGCGCTCCACCTCCGACTTGGGCATGGGCAGGTCCTTGGTCAGGTAGATGGTCAGGATCTTGTACGCGCCTTCCCGGCCAGGCCTCGGGATCTCGATGATTTCGTCGAAGCGGCCCGGCCTCAGCAAGGCGGGGTCGATCATGTCGGGGCGGTTCGTGGCGCCGAGGATGTACACGTCGTGGAGGGCCTCGATGCCGTCCATCTCGCTCAGGATCTGAGCGATGATGTTCTTGTGCACGCCGGCCGTGTCCTGCTGGCCGCGGGTCGTGCCGATGGCGTCGAACTCGTCGAAGAAGATGATCGAGGGCGCGGACTCGCGGGCCTTCTTGAAGATGGCCTTGATCATGTTCTCCGACTCGCCCACCCACTTGCTCAGGATGTCGGCGACCTTCACGTTGAAGAACGTCATGTCATTCTCGGTCGCAACGGCCTTCGCGATGAGCGTCTTGCCGCAGCCCGGCGGGCCGTACAGCATCACGCCCTTCGGCGCCTTCAGCTGGATCTTCTTGAAGAGCTCGGGCTCCTTGTACGGCAGTTCGATGACGTCGCGGATGCGGTCGATGACCATCTCGAGGCCGCCGATGTTGTCGTAGCGGATGTCGGGCTTCTCGCCGAGGAAGAGGTCGCGGATCTCGCTGCTGGGCCGCACCTCGAGGATCTCGTAGGCCGGCGGCAGCAGGCTGACCTCGTAGCCGATCTTGATCTCGTCCCCCAAGGCCGGGTCGGTGTCGATGACCTTCTTCTCGAAGCCCTCGCCCATGGTGACCACGAGCTTGTTGTTGGGCAAGAGGTCCGCGACGCGCGCGACGATGCCCTGCTCGAACTGCTGCGCGGCCGCGATGATGGAGTAGGTCTTGGGGTGGAGCCAGACGTACTGCCCCTGCTTGAGCGCGGTCTTCTCGAGGTTCCCCGTGTTGACCTTCAGCACCTGGTTGCCGCTCGTGACCGAGACCTCGCGCTGCTGCAGGTCGGGGCCGTGCAGGCGCAGGACATAGCCGCTCAGCAGCGGCGGCTCCTTCATCTGGTTGAACTTCTCCTCGTACGCCTTCACGAGGGCTTGCGACTCGGCGAGCTCCTCGCCCTGGGTAGCCTGCTGGCGCTCGAGGCGCTGGATCTCGATCTCGCGCTGGCGGATGGCGCCCTCGACGGCGCTGGCGAGCTGGTCCTCGTCCTGGGCCTCGGCGCCCAGGGTCTTCCCCAAGGCTTCGTTGAGGCGGGCGAGCGTCTTGTCGGTCTTGCGCTTGTCTTCCCGCACCATCGGTCCACCGGCTCGCGCCGTCGCCCCTCGCCGACCGTCGCCGTGACGGCGGCCACGCTTGCCAGGCTCCGGCCCGGAAGAGTTGCGCCCACGCCTATATTAGGTGTTGCCGGGCGGCCATCGATCACTTCCCGCAAGCACCGACCTGCGGGAATCCCGCGATGCGACGGGTCAACCTGGGTCCCCAGCGCGCCAGGGCCCGGACACGCGACGGTCAGGGCGCGCCGGGCGCGCCTCGAGGCTTGCGCCGGCGCATGTAGGTGTCCCACACGCCGCGGAACGACGCGAAGGCCACCCACTCGCGCCGGTACAGCGCGAACTGGAGCGCGATCAGCGCGAAGTAGGCCAGGGTCACCCACTCGCGCACGATGGCCGTGGAGCCCAGGGGGCTGGGGACGATGCCCGCGAGCATCGGGTCCCAGACGAAGTCCACCGCCTGGAACGCCCACAGCCCCAGCAGCGCCGCGGCCTCCCACGCGAGGAAGCGGAGCTTGAACAGGCACGCGACCGCGAACAGGCCTTGGGCGGTGGTCAGCAGCACCTCGACGTTCTGGTGAGCGTTGAGCGGCAGCTCCAGGCGGCCGTGGCCGGCGCTGAAGTTCGTGACCGCGAACACCACGGGGATCATGCCGATGAGCAGGGTCCACTGGTTGATCTTCGCGCTCACGACGTTCGTGAAGGCGTCCTCGCCGCGCCCGTGCCGCGCGAAGTAGGAGGTGCTGAGGAACTCGGGGAACTCGCTGAGGATCGGCGCGATGTATTGGACCACAAGGTACGCGTCGATGGCCAGCACCAGCGCGATGATCTGCATGTTGTGCACGAAGGGCTCGACCGTCTCGAACAGGACGAAGCCGCCCAGCAGGAAGGCCCCGACCGCGAAGCCGCCCTGGAAGCGCCGGCCCTTGCGCATGACGCGCGCGGGCACGCCGTGCAGGTCCGCGATCTCCTCCTCGCTGGCGGTGGGCATGCGGTACAGCACCATCAGGTAGGCGCCATAGATCGCCACGAGCGCGACGGTGTCGTACAGGCTGATCGTGTGCTTGAACCAGAACAGCAGCGAGTAGATCGAGGGCAGCAGGAGGAACATCACTTCGACGCTGTGCTCGGGCGCGAGCTGCAGCACGCCGTTCCAGGTTCCCTTGCGCTTGCGCACCCACACGGTGATGAAGAAGATCATGGGCAGTGCGAGCCCCACGAGGATGCGGTTCGCGCCGGTGAAGTTGGCCGTGACGAACTGCAGCTGGCTTGGATCGATGGCGGCGTTGCGGGCCAGCACGGCCTCGACGGCGAACTCCGGCAGCACCTGCAGGAGCGCCAGGACCGCCAGCGCCATGCCGCGGCTCACGAAGAACGCCGCGACCTCGCTCGCCCACGCGATCAGGAAGGTGGAGCCCACGACGGCCGGGAAGGGCCAGAGGAGCGCGAGCCAGCCGAGCAGGCCCACGGGCGCTTCCGACGCGGCGGCCGGCGCCAACGCGAGGACGGCTCCCGCCCGGCGGCGGCGCCAGGGCCGGCGGCCGGGGGTGGGAGCTTCGGACAAACAGCGAACCGATTCGGAGGCGGTTCATGAAGGCTCGGTTTCCGATTTTCGCGCAGACCAGGCCCTTGCCTCGGGTCGGAAAGGCCTTGCTGGTGCGCCGCCATCGCGGGCCGTGGGCGTCGACCTCGGCGCGCTGGTGCCGCGCGAGCGCATCGGGATCAAGGACTTGGCTGGGCAGGCCGTGGCCATCGACGGCCACAACGCGCTGTACCAATTCCTCAGCATCATCCGCCAGCCCGACGGCACGCCGCTGAAGGACAGCCAGGGCCGCGTGACCTCGCATCTCAGCGGGCTGCTGTACCGCACCTCCAACCTGCTCGAGGCCGGCATCCGGCCCGTGTACGTCTTCGACGGGAAGCCCCACGCGCGCAAGCACCGCGTGCTCCGCGAGCGCCGCGAGCGCAAGGAGCAGGCCGCGAAGCAGATGCAGGAAGCCCTCGCCGCCGGCGACACCGCGACCGCGTTCACGAAGGCGCAGCAGACGGCGACCCTGACGTGGGACATGGTCACGCAGGGCCTGGCGCTCCTCGACGCGCTCGGCCTGCCGCACCTGCAAGCGCCCGCGGAGGGCGAGGCGCAGGCTGCGTTCCTGGCCCAACGCGGCGATGTCGATGCCTGCGTGAGCCAGGACTTCGACGCGCTGCTCTTCGGCGCGCCGGTCCTCGTGCGCAACCTCGCGGTCACGGGCCGCCGCAAGCTTCCCGGGCGGCAGGCGTACGTGGACGTGGAGCCGGAGCGCATCGAGCTGGCGCGCGCGCTGCGCGACCTGCACCTGAGCCGCGAGCAGCTCGTCGCGGTGGGCATCCTGATGGGCACGGACTACAACGAGGGCGTGCGCGGCGTGGGGCCCAAGAAAGCCCTCAAGCTGGTGCGCGAGCACGGCACCCTCGCGGCCGCGCTGGCCAAGGTCGGGGCCGAGGTGGAGGACGTGGAGGAGGTCCAGCGGCTCTTCCTGGCCCCGGAGGTCACGCACGACTGCCAGGTGCAGTGGGGCGCGCCCGACGAAGCGCGCGTGCTCGCGATGATGTGTGAGGAGCACGACTTTAGCCAGGAACGCGTGCGCAGCGCGCTGGAGAAGTTCCGCGGCCTCGCGGAGGCGCGCAAGCAGCGCAGCCTCGATGCCTTCTTTTGAGGGGAGCGGGCCGAACCGCGCCAGAACCACACGGGGTGGTTTGGATTGGATCATGGTTCCTCGGAGCGTTGGCCCGGACGATTGCTATGCGAGGCTTGGATGCACGACAAATCGCCACGGCGCTCGCTCTGATCGGGCTGGCTGCCGTCCTCGCCCTGCTCGGTGTGCCGGTCGCCCCGGTGGCCCTGTACCACCGCCTGCACCGCGACGCCGCGCTCGAGAATGCCGTCCGCGCGCGCCTCTACGAGGTCGTGGCGCGGAACCCCGGGATCACGATCCAGGACTCCGCCAAGCAGGCGGGCGTGGCGCGCACCACCGCGGCCTACCACCTGCGCATCCTGGGCCGCGAGGGCCTGCTCGTCGAGCGACCCGCGCGCAAGACGGTGCACTACTACCGCAACGACGGCAGCTACAGCGAGGAGCAGCAGCTGCGCCTCCAATCCTTGGCGAGCTCGCGCACGCGCCACGTGGCCAAGATCCTCGCCGAGCGGCCCGGGCTGCAGCGGTCCGAGCTCGCCGGGGTGCTGGGCATCAGCATCGCGACGGTGAACTGGCACCTGCGCCCTCTGCTGGAGCGCGGCCTGCTGCGCGAGGAGCTGCGCGGGCGGCGGCGCCTGCTGTTCCCCACCGAAGCCCTGGCCGAGAGCCTCAGCCTGCTGAGCAGCGAGCGCGAGGAGCCGCTCGCGATCCCCGCGGACTTCGACGACGCGCCGGCGGCCGAGCCGCTGGCGCAGCGCGCGGAGCAAGCTGGCGCGGTGCCGCCGACGCCGACCTGGCCGCCCAGCTACTAGCCGGTGCGCCCGGGCAGCACGGCCGCGAAGACGTCGTTGCGCCCGCCCCGCGTGTCGCTCCAGAACGGGTGCACCGCTTGGCCTGAGACGGCGAGCCCCATGTAGTCGCCGATGGTCCCAGCCCCGCTCTGGTGGTAGCCGCCGGTGCCGTCGAAGGGCACGTCGCTCACGGCCGCGTTGGGACTCCACGTGGCGCCGCCATCCCGGCTGAAGGCGTAGAACACGCGCGCGGCCTGGCCCAGAGGGTCGCTGCGGTAGTCGAGCCAGGTCGCGTGCAGCGTGCCGTCGGGGCCCCACGCGAGCGCTGGCATCCACTGCCCGTTCGATGGGCCGACGAGGTCGTCGTTCACGCGTGTGGGCGCGCTCCAGGTCGCGCCCTCGTCGGTCGAGCGCACCACGAAGATGTCCAAGTCGGCCTGCGCGCGCGGCGCCGCGCCCACTTCCGCGGGGTTCGGGTACGCGATGGCCACCGCGCCGCTGTGCGGATCCACCGCCAGCGCGGGGTTGGTGACGATGCGGTACTTGTGGGTGACCTGCAGGTCGAAGACGGAGACGAAGCGGCCGGCGAGCGCCGGCGCGGTCCACGTCGCGCCGGCGTCGCGGCTGGTCGTGTGGTAGACGCCGCTGACCTCGCCCGGGTTCTGCCGGAGCGACCAGAAGGTGAAATGGACGACGCTCCCAGGCCCCACCGCCACCTGGCCGAACTGCACGATGTCGCGCCCGTCCTGCAGGTCGCCGTCCACCGCCGCGAGCTGCACGGGCTCGGTCCACGTCGCGCCGCGGTCGTCGCTCCGCTGCACGTACAGGATGCCGGGCCCGGTGTCGATGTAGGTCACGTACACCTGGCCCGTGGCCGGGTCGACCGCGATCCACTCCTTGTCGAGGATGCTGCCGTCCTCGCGCGTCTGCAGCAGCACGGGGTCGTCCCAGGTGCGGCCGCCGTCGCGCGAGCGCGTGACGGCGAGGGACGCGTTGACGGTGGGGTAGCCTGCGATCGGAGCGAGCTGCGGCGGCAGCGCCACCGGGCCCGAGGGTTCGCCGTCGGTGCTGTAGATGCCGGCGTAGTAGAGCGTGCCGTCGGCCGCGAACGCCAGCACGGGGTCGCTGCCGCACGCGTAGGCGCTCAGCGCGGTCGTGCGCGCGTCGCCGGGGTAGCCCGGCAAGAGCCCATTGCTCCATGTGCGCCCGCCGTCGAAGCTGGCGTAGGCCCCGCTCCACACGCTGTACTTGCCGCAGCGCGGGTCCTCGCCGAGGGTGAAGTCCTTGGCCCCACCCGCGAGGTTGAGCGGGTTCGTCGGGTTGACCGCCACGTGGACCTCGGTCGCCGGGCCGTTCGCGGTCGTGACGGGGAAGTTGCAGTCCGCGCGCGTCCGGCCCGCGAGGTCGGCGAGGGCGCCATCGGCGCAGAGCAGCTGCGTGAAGGGCTCCGCCGCAGCCGGCAGCACCGGCAGGCCCGCGCTCGACGTGGGCGACGGTTGCTCCGTCGCGGCGAGGCAGCCGGCGAGGGCGGGCAGCAGCAGCGCGAGCACGACAGCCTTGGCCACGGGCGCGCCTCGCGTCGGGGCTCGATAAGGGTTGTGGCTGCGCGGTTGGAAGGGTCCCGCTCAGGCGGCAGCGCTGGCGGGCGCGGCCATGGGGACCGCGGCCTCGGCGGGGAAGTAGAGCATGCGCCGGCCCGCTCGGACGCGGCGCACGAGGCCCGCGTCCTCGAGGCGCTCGCTGGCGCGCGCCAGCGTGGAGGGGCTCAGGCCCAACGTGTCCGCCAGCTCGCGGCCGCTCTTGCCGGGCCAGGCGTGGACTGCCTCGTACAGGGCCTTCGCCGCGCCGTGGCGCAGCGCGGCGATGCGCGGGAGGTCGTGGTGGGACTGGGCGCCGTTGGCGAAGTAGCGCTTGAAGCCGCCCTCCGCATGCACCACCAGGACGCGGTTCTTCTCGAGCACGCTCAGGTGGTAGAGCGCCGCGCCCCAGCCGAGACCGGAGCGGCGCACGAGGTCCGAGAGGTGGATGCCGGGGTCGGAGCGCACGAGCTCGTAGAGCTGGTTGCGGCGGCCGTTCAGCATGGCCTCCTCGCGTTGGATGCGCGAGTACATGGGTAGGAGGGGGACGCGCGGCAGCAGCGACAGCACCATGCCGGCCGCTCCGACCGCGACGACGGCTGCGCGCGCGGGCGCAGGGACCAGCTCCGGCACCACGGCTGGGGCCGCGATGCTCGCGGCGGGCAGCGGCAAGCTGGCGAGGGTGCGGCCGAGGGTCCACGCGCTTGGCACGGCGGGCTCGAGGGCGGCCACGATGTCCTGCTGCGCGGCGAGGGCCGCGAGGTCCTCCGGCCCGGTGGGGCCCGCCTGGACGACCTCGGCCGCGTGCGCCACGATGCTCGCGGGGCCGACGAGCGCTGGCCCTTCGCCGAGCCCGGGCGCGGCGAGCGCCGCGGCGGGGAGGTCGGACACATCGATCGGGGTGGAAGGCAACGCCGGGAGCGCGGCCGCGGAGGCCGCGAGGGCGAGGAGCGCCGCGACGGTGAGGAGGCCTGGCGCGAGCGGGAAACGCATGGCAGCCCGTCGCCCGGCTTGCATTGGTGCGTATTTAGCCTTTTCGGATGGCGGCTCGAACATTTTCGAAGGGGCGGGCAACAGGAGGCCAGCGGCGCTCCGGGCACTTGAGGCTTCGCGTGTCCCCCGTCGGCGGCGACGACCCTCGCGTCGCGAGCCTTAAGGGGGCCGCGCCCATCCGCCGGCGTGGATCCTCCGGCCGGGCTCGCCGCGCTGCGAGCTGCCTTCGGGGCGCGGGGCGGGGTGGTGGTGGGCTACAGCGGCGGTGTCGACAGCGCCTTGCTAGCCCAGACAGCTCACGACGCGCTCGGCGCCCGCGCGCTCAGCGTCACCGTGGACAGCCCGAGCCTGCCGCGCCGCGAGCTCGCTGCGGCTGAAGCATTGGCCCGCGAGCGCGGCTGGCGCTGGCGGGCGGTGCCCGCGCGCGAGCTCGAGAACCCGCTCTACGTCGCGAACGGCGCGGACCGCTGCTTCTACTGCCGCGAGGAGATGAGCGCGGTCCTGCGGCGCGTCGCGGTCCAGGAGGGCCTCGCGACCCTGGCCATGGGGGTCCACGTCGACGACTTCGCGGAGGTGCGCCCCGGCCACGCCGCGATGCGCGCGGCAGGCGTCTGGTTCCCGCTGCTCGAGGTCGGCGCGGGCAAGGCGGACGTGCGCGCCATGGCCCAGGCGCTCGGGCTGAAGGTCTGGGACAAGCCCGCCGCTGCATGCCTCAGCTCGCGCATCCAGCACGGCGAGCCGGTGACGGTCGAGCGGCTGCGGCGCATCGAGGCCGCCGAGGCTTGGCTGCTGGACCAGGGCTTCCGCGTGGTGCGCGTGCGCGCGCGCGGCCAGCGCGCGCGCGTGGAGGTCGGCCCGGAGGAGGTCGGGCGCCTCCAGGGCAACGAGCCAGCGGCGCGCGCGGCGCTCATTGCGCTCGGATTCTCCGCGGTCGAGATCGACCCGCTGGGCTACCGCCCCGGCGCGATGGGGGCGGCGCCGCTGCGGCCCTGAGCCGCCCACAAGCGCGCGCATTCGATGCGCGATTGCTCCTCTTGTCGGAGAATGATTCGACCGAAAAAATCCGGAATGTTCAAATCCGCTTGTCCGCATAGCTCCACTTGCAGGAGGGGATGCCTGTGGAGACCACCGAAGGATGCCTCGTTGTGGATGATTTGCGAAAGATTCACCTCGTGACGGACCACACCCGCCGCGCGATCCTGGAGCGCCTCGTGAACGGCGCCATGACGTCGCGCGCGCTGGCGAAGGAGCTGGGGATCAGCCAGCAGCTCGCGTACCACCACCTCCAGAAGCTCATCCAGGCAGGGTTGGTCGAGGTCAAGGAGATCGACCGCCGCGGCAACAAGGAAGTGTACTTCTACCAGGCCGTGGCGCGCGCGTTCCGCTTCGAGGTGCCCGAGATCCGCGCCGGGATGGTGCTCACGCCGTTCGAGCCGCGACACGCCGTGCATGCGGAAGTCGTGCAGGCCGTGCCGGGCATGGGCCTGGGGCTGCACGGCAGCGGCACGCACCCGGCCGCGCCGGAGCTCCGGAGCACGCTCTAGGCCTTGGCCTTCAGCTTCGTGTCGAACTTGCGGCTCGCCGCCTCGCGGAGCAGCGGGGCGACCAGCTTCAGCAATTCCTCGACACCCTCGCCGGTCTCGGCGCTGAACTTCGGGCGGCCCGTGCTCGGGCCCTCGAGGTCGGCCTTGGCCTCCCACTCGAGGAACGGCACGCCGCCGAATTCTGCTTTCATCTCCTCGAGGAGCTTCAATTGCCGGTCGAGCGGGTAGCCGCAATGGCCGGCGGGATCCACGAGGTACACGACCACGTCGGCGAGGTGCTTGAGCGCCAAGATGGCCTGGACCTCGATGGCGTTGCGCTCTGCCAGCGGCCGGTCGAGCAGGCCCGGCGTGTCCACGACCTGGAACGTCCGCCGCGCGACGGTGAACTGCCCGAGCAGGATGCCCTTGGTGGTGAAGGGGTACGGCGCGATGGCGGGCTTGGCCGTGCTGATCTTGCGGATCAGGCTGGACTTGCCGACGTTGGGGAAGCCTGCGACGACGAGCGTGCCCATCTCGTGGTTCACATCCGGCAGGTTCTGCAGCGCGGCGCGCGCCTTCGCGAGCGCGACGAGGTCGCCCTCGACCTTGTCCAGCACGGACGCGACACGGCCGTAGGCGCGCTGGCGGATCGTGCGCATCTCGTCGGGGGTCTTGGCGCGCTTCAGGTCCCGGCCGGCCTCGCGCAGCAGGCGCTTGCTCGTGTCCACCGCCCAGCCCAGCCCTGCCAAGGCTTGGCGCGTGCGGCCCACGTCCACCACCGCGCGCGCCAGCTCGCGCTCGAAGGGCGGCAGGCGCTCGAAGCTCGGGAAGACCTTCTCGTACTTGCCCAGGGTGGTCTGCAGCACGTCGCGCACCGTGGCGAGCTTCTGCTGCTCGATGCCGCGCGCTTTCTCGGCCCCGTGGGCCGTGGGGTCGGGCTCGGCCTTGGCCGCGCGGCGGAAGGCCTTGTCCACGACCTCGTCGGCCGTGAGCACCGTGGGGATGGCCGAGAAGTCCATGGGCGCTCCGGGGGCGAAGGCTTCATGCCAGGGTCCTTGAAATACCTGCTGGTCGCCATGGCGCCGCGCGCGGGGAGCCTGCATGCCTAGGAGCAAGGGCCCGCCGTCGCCCGAGGAGGTCGCGGCCTTGCGCGCGCTCGCGGCCATGGGCGCCGCGCGCGACTTCGTCGCGGCGTCGACCAGCGACGTGGCGGCGCGGCTCGGCACGAGCCAGCAGACGGCGAGCCGGCGCGTCCTCGCCCTCGTCGAGCGCGGCTTGGTGCAGCGCAAGCTGGGCGCGCGGCGGCCCCTGCTGAAGCTCAGCCCCGAGGGCCTCGCGGTGCTGCGCCGCGAGCTGGACGCGCTGCGCCGCGCGCTGGGGGAGGGGCCCGCGCGGCTGGAGATCCGGGGCAAGGTCGCGACGGGCATGGGCGAGGGCGCGTACTACCTCTCGCGCCGCGGCTACCGCGACGCCTTCGCGCGGCTGCTCGGCTTCGACGCGTTCCCGGGCACGCTCAACGTCGCCCTCGACGCGGCCGAGGCCCAGAAGCTCGCCACCCTCGGCGCCGAGCCCGGGCTGCTCGTGGCCGAGTTCGAGGACGAGGGCCGGACGTTCGGCGCGGTGAAGTGCTTCCCGGCGAGCCTCGGCGGCGTGGACGGGGCCGTGGTCATGCCGGCGCGGGGCCACCACCGCGACGTGCTCGAGGTCATCGCCCCCGCGCGGCTCCGGGACAAGCTGGGCCTGCGCGACGGCGACGAGGTCCTCGTGCAAGTCACGTTGCGGTGAGCTTGCGCCCGCGCGCGGCGCCACGCGGCTTGGGAAGCGAAAGCCCCTTGCGCGAAGCTTTATGGCGGCTCGGACCCATTCGAGCAGGATGCGCCGCATCAAGGTCATCTCGGAGCCGACGGATCTCGTGCCGCTGCTCCGGGCCCTGGACACCGACACGAAGCGCGAGGTGTTCAAGGACATCGCGTCGCAGTGGTGCCCCACGAGCTACATCCAGCGCAAGTACGGCGACGAGGGCGAGGAGGCCCTGCGCCTGTTCGAGAAGACGAAGCTCGTCGAGACCCGCTTCGAGAACGTCGGCGGAACGCCGGAGAAGGTGTTCCACTCCTACTATTCCAGTTTCAACATCAACTGCTCCACGGCGGTCGTGGACGTGGGCGAGATCCTGGCGGTGGCGTCCATGCCCGAGCCCGAGTTCCGCGTGCTCGAAGGCGTCATCCTGGACATGGTGGGCGGCGAGGGCGCCTCGGCCCGCGCCGTGACGGAGAAGCTGAACATCCCGCTCATCCGGCTGCGCTCGCTGCTGAAGCGCAGCACGCGGCTCGACCTGCGCGGCCACGTCGTGGTGCGCACCGACGAGCCGACGTCGCGCGCGGCGACCGCCGCGGCGCCGCGGTGATCAGCGCCGGCCCTTCGCGGTCCGCTCCTCGGTGCGCAGCGCCTGCTCCAGCAGCGGATCGAGGGCGCGCCGCAGCTGCTCGCCGTCGCGCGCCCGCTCGCCCTCGGCGCGCACGCGCTCGGCCAGCTGCGGGTCGCGCAGGATGTCGCGCACCCAGGGGTGGAAGTGCGTGCGGTGGAACTGCACGGCCTCCGCGGGGGCCGCTCGAAGCGCGGTCCGGAACTCGTCGAGGCTGCGCGCGCGGGCGCCGTGCTGGAACCGGAACGCCCGGTCCTCGGGGCAGGGGTCGAAGGCGAATTGCATGGGGGGATCCCGGGGCACACTGGCGGCCCCGGGCCTTGAGCGTTTCGGCCCTCCAGGGCAGCGTCCGAACCTTGAAGCCACGCGCGGCGATGATCGGTCGTGGCGCCGGTCAAGGTGCTGTTCCTCTGCGTGGGCAACGCGGTGCGCAGCCAGATGGCCGAAGGCTTCGCGCGCGCGCTGGGAGGCGACCGCGTGGACGCGCGCAGCGGCGGGAGCGCGCCGGCGGGCTTCGTGGCCCCCAAGGCGATCGCGGTCATGGCGGAGCGCGGCATCGACATCTCCGGCCAACGAAGCAAGGGCATCGACTGGGACTTCATGGAGCAGGCCGACGCCGTGGTGAGCACGTGCCACGAGGCGCAGGACGCCTGCCCCATCCCGTTCCGGAGCGACGCCCACCGATGGTCCATCGCGGACCCCATGGGCCAGGGCCTGGAGGGCTACCGCGCGGTGCGCGACGAGGTCGAGGGCCGCGTGCGCGCGCTGCTGCGGGAGCTGGGCCTTGCCGGGCCGGACGAAAAGCCTTAGGCCGCGGCGCTCCTGCGCGCGTGTGATCGCGGTCCTGCGGCTCGGCCACCGGCCCTTGCGCGACAAGCGCATCACGACCCACGTCTGCTTGGTCGCGCGGGCCTTCGGCGCGGAGAAGGTCATCGTCACGACGCGCGACGACGCGCTGGTGCGCGGCGTGCGGGGCGTGGTGCAGCGCTTCGGCGGGCCCTTCGAGGTCGAGGTGGACGCGCGCTCGCACAAGGCCATCCTCCAGGGCTGGGAGGGGATGGTGGCCCACCTCACCATGTACGGCGAGCCCTACCGCCAGGCCCTGCCGAGGCTGCGCGAGGCCCGGGACCTGCTGATCGTGGTCGGCGCGGAGAAGGTGCCCGGCGACCTGTACGAGCTCGCCGACGCCAACGTGGCGGTGGGCAACCAGCCCCACAGCGAGGTCTCGGCGCTGGCGGTGCTCCTCCACGCGCTGCGCCCGGACGCGCTGGACGCGCCGCGGTCCGGGCCGCTGCGCATCGTGCCGCAGCCGCGCGGGAAGAGCGTGGAGCAGATCGATCCGCGCCGGGCGAGCCGCTAGGTTCATGGTGCGGCAGCCTGTTCGCCGCGCGATGACGGGTCCGTCGCTCCGCGACCAGCGCATCGTGGCCTACATCGAGCAGACCAGCGGGCCGCATGGCCTGGACGTGGCGAAGCTGCTGGAGGAGCTGGGGGAGGCCACCGACACCGACATCGCGGAGCGGCTCAGCGAGAAGCCGAGCCACGTGCGCAAGGTGCTCTACGACCTCTACGAGGCGCGGATCGCCGAGTACTACCAGAAGAAGGACAAGGAAACCGGCTGGCAGACCTTCCACTGGAAGCTCAACCTCGAGAACGCGCTGCGCACCATGGACCTGCACAAGCGCCGGCGCCTCGAGGAGCTCGAGGCCAAGCTCAAGGTCGAAGAGGAGAGCCAGTACTTCGCCTGCGTGAACCACCCCCTGGCGCGGCTCAACTTCGACCAAGCGACCGAGGTGGGCTTCCGCTGCCCCGAGTGCTCCGGCGTGCTCGAGGCCGAGGACAAGCGCGCGATGATCGCGGCCCTGCGGCGCGAGGTGGACGAGGCGCGGAAGGCCCTCGCGGCCTGATCGTGGCCCAGGTCAAGGCGGCGGCGGGCCTGGTGGCTCGCGCGCGACCTCGCGCGGCGCGGGCGGCGGCGCGGGCGCGGGCAGGGGCGCCGGGGGCGCGGCCTGCGGGAGGGGCTGGGGGCCATCGTCGAGGGGCTGGATGCCCCACTTGCGCCGCGCCCAGAGGGGCGGCACGTACGCCATGAGGATCGTCAGCGCGGCAGCCAGACCGATGCCGCGCGTGGTCCATTGCCACCAGTCGTGCTGCGACAGGCCCGCGCCGACGCCGGCGAGCGCGGAGCCGAACCACGCCACGATGCTCAGCGACACGAGCGCGATGCGCCAGCGCTGCGTGGGCTCGCGGACCTTGAAGAACAGCGTGAAGTACGCCAGCCCGCTGCCGATCTGGGGCCCGAGCAGCAGCAGCACCACGGCCGCGAGGAGCGGGCCGCCCTGCGGGTTGCCGTACTCCAGCGTCGCCGACCAGCGGCCCACGTGCACGGCCTGCGGCGCGCTCACCGCGACGAAGTACACCAGCAGGACGTAGTTGACCACGTAGAAGGCGCTGATGGGCCACAGCGCGCGGGATTTCCCCGTGAAGACGTACGCGAGGTAGTAGAGCAGCCCCCACAGCGCCACGGACACCATCAGCAGGTTGACCTGGGCCAGCGTGAGCGCCAGCGGCAGGTCGAGGGCGCCTCCCCAAGCCAGCACGGACTGCGCCGCGCCCACCGCGGTGGTGGCCGCGAGGCCGTACCACCACATCGTGAAGAGCCGCGACGCCAGCTGGGCGTCGCGGCTGACGCGGCGGCGCCCCACGCGCGAGCCCACGTAGGCATAGACCGCCGCTGCCGCGATGGCGAAGAGGGCGCTCGCGAGCAACGTCTCGTTGGCCACTCAGATCAGCTCCTTGGCGCGCTTCGCGAGGGCCTCTTCCTTGGGCTGCGCCTCGGGCTCCGCCGGCACCTCGACCGGGGGCGCCACGGGGATCTCGAAGGGAATCGCGAAGGCGAAGGTGGCGCCCTTGCCGGGCCCGTCGCTCGTCGCCCAGATGCGGCCGTCGTGCAGCTCCAGGATGCCCTTGCTGATGTACAGGCCCAAGCCGGTGCCGCCGCGGGTCCGCTGCATCGTGTCGTGCACCTGGCTGAAGGGCCGGAACAGCCGGGGGATGTCCTCGGGGCGCAGCCCGGCGCCGGTGTCGGTGACCTTCACGATGGCCGAGCCCGGCCCCCGCGATGTCTCGACCACCACGCGGCCGCCGCGCGGGGTGAACTTGATGGCGTTGCTCAGCAGGTTGAACAGCACCTGCGTCACGCGCTTCGCGTCGGCCTGGAGCTGCAGGTCGGGCGTGAGCCGGGACTCGAGCGCGACGCCCGCGACGCGGGCCGTCTCCTGGAACGACTCGACGGCCTCGAAGACCACGCGGTTGAGGTCCATGGGCTCGCGGCGCACGCCCAGCCTGCCGGCTTGGATGCGCGCGACCTCGAGGATGTCCTGCACGAGCTGCGCGAGCCGGTCCACGTTGCGGTCGAGGATCTGGATCGCTTTGCGCTGCTCGTCGGTGAGCCCCTCGCCGCGCACGCCGCGGAGCAGGCTGATCTGCAGCTTGATCGGCGTGAGGGGCGTGCCCAGCTCATGCGCAGCCATGTTGATGAATTCGGTCTTGAAGCGGTCCACGTCCTTGAGCCGCTCCAGCTCGCGGAGCTGCTCCATGCTGTGCGCCCGCTCGCTCTCCATGCGCTTCCGCTCGGTGACGTCGCGGATGACGCTGGTGACCAGCAGGCCCTCCTCCGTCTGGATGGGGCTGAGGCTGATCTCCACGGGGAACTCCTGGCCGTCCTTGCGCCGCCCGAACAACTCCAAGCCAGCCCCCATGGGCCGCGCGCGGGGGTCCGCGACGTACTCGGTGCGGTGCTCCACGTGGGGCAGGCGGAAGCGCTCGGGCAGCAGGACCTCGATGGGGTTCCCGGTGAGCTCCTGCCGCGCGTAGCCGAACAGGCGCTCGGTCTGCGAGTTGACCAGCACGATGCGGCCGCGCTTGTCCACGATGACGACCGCGTCCGGCGCGGACTCGATGAAGCCGCGGAACTTGGCCTCGGCGGCGCTCGTGACGTCGAGGTTGCGCTGCACCTCGCGCAGGCGGCGGATGAGGAACGCGCTGGCGTAGGCCGTCGCGGCGAGGCCCGCGGAGGTGCTGCGCACGAGGTGGAGGATGTTCAGCGTGGCGCGGGGGACGTCGGGGAAGAACGTCAGCTCGATGAGGATGGCGACCAGCACGACCGCGGCGACCACCACGATGCTGCCGCCCACGAGGCGCAGCCACGGAAACGGCAGGGGCCCCTTCATGGCGCACGCCCCCCGCTCTCGCGGCGGCGCCGGGCTCCCTGCCCCAGGCTGGGCGGGCGGTGCCGCTGCCCGAAGCCTGGGGAAGGACCCATCGCGGCCCGGGAAGCGCCGTGCGCCTTCATAAGCTGGCCGGATGGTGCCGCGCCCCGGACGGGGTGGTGGATCAGGAAGGGGCCAGCACGAGCGCGAACACGACCCACGTGATGAGCACCATGGCGAAGGCGTGGCGCAGGCCGTCCAGGGGCTTGCCGGTGCCCATGAGCCCGCCGACGAAGCCGTTGCCCAGGCCCTGCATGAGCGCCGCCATGAAGTAGAACACCCGGTAGTCCTCGAGCTTGACCTCGCCGATCTTCATGCCGGCGAAGGCGAGGGTGCCGCCGCTGCCCGCCGCGCTGGCCGTCTTGAGGATCTGCGGCACGAAGGTTCCGTAGAGCACCGCCGCGACGGAGAGGAACACGAAGAACACGATGTAGATGATCATCGTGTAGAGGCCCATGGTGGTCCGGCGCTCGGTCTCGAGGTTCTTGATCTCGCGCGCGTCGCGCGCCGCGGCGAGCAGCACGTCGGTCACGTGGCCGCCCGTCCGGGAGGCCTCGTTGATGAGGCTCACGGCCCTCTGGACCAAGGGGGTGCGGACGCGCTCGCCGAAGCGTGCGAGGGCCTCGTGGAAGGGCACGTTCCAGCTGAGCTGGTCGGCCATCTTCACGATCTCGGGCGTGAGGGCGCCGTACTCGCCGCGGCTGGCGATGGACACCGCCTCATGGAGGGTCAGGCCGGCCTTGCGGCTGGCCGCGAGGTCGCGCAGGAAGTCGGGGAAGCGCTCCTCGAGCTTGCGGATGCGGTTGTAGCGCGCGGCCGCGTAGAAGCCGTAGGGCCCGAGCGCGGCCATGAGCGCGAAGGCGAGGACATCGGTCCAGGCCCGCGGCGCGAGGCCGAGCACGCCGCGGCCCGCGAGCAGCAGCAGCGCGAGGCCAAACAGCGCCAGCGCCACGCCGACGGAGGCGCCGAGGATCAGCAGGCTGCGCCGCTGCTCGGGGCTGCGCGTCTTCTGGTAGAGCATCGCGCGGTCCTCGCGCCGCTGCAACATGAGCGTCGCGGCGACGCTCGCCACCATGGCGATGCCGATGAAGCCGAACACGCCGATGAGCACCGAGTTGCGCGGGATCTCCTCGACGAAGCTGGCCAGGCCGAGGCCGAAGACCAGCAGCACGAGGACGAGCAGGAACAGCAGCGCGAAGGCCATCATGGCGGGCAGCAGCACCGACTTGCTCTTGCTCATGTAGGTGTGGCCGGTGTAGTAGGTGCGCTCCTCGGACAGCAGCGCGTACACCGTGGGCAGCGAGCGCGCGATGAAGAGGGTGATGCTCCCGGCCGCGGCCGCCGCGAGCAGGAAGAAGGGCGCGTCCGTGGAGCGCAGGTGCACCAAGCCCGCGACGTTGAGGGGTTGGTCCCCCAGCACCGCCGCGAGGAGCGCGAAGGCCGCGGTGCTGCCCACGGCGAGGTAGAGCAGCAGGCCCTCCAAGCCATGGGTGGCGTCGGGCCGCTGCATGGGCGTGCGCAGCGCGAGGTGGTGCACGAGGGCCTGGATGACGGCCAGGATGACCGCGAAGAGCACCGTGAACCGCAGCACGAGCGGGAAGGGCGCGTTGAGCACCAGGGGATCGACGCGCACCGCGAGGCTCGCGAGCAGCGCGACGCACGCCGCCGCGGTCAGCAGGTTCAGCAGGATGCTCGCCGTCTTCAGCCGCGTCCAGTGCCGCAGCTGCTCGTAGCGCGTGTTGCCCCGCGACGCGCGGTAGAGCGAGCGGTACGTCAACAGCGGCCGACCCAGCAGGCAAGCAAGCAGCAGCAGCGCGATGCCGCCGACCGCCACGCGCAGGCCCAGGGTCTGCAGCGCGATGCCTTCGAGGCTCGCCGCGGCGCCGCCAGCGACGGCCATGAGCGCGCCGCCCGCGAGGGCCGCCAGCACGGCGACCTCATAGCCGCGGCGGTGGCGGTCCCACACGCGCGGGGGGGCGTGCTCGGGGCTGGGCGCGAGGCCCATTGGCATGCTCACACCTCCGGGGTGACGAACTTGATGGTGGCCGCGAAGCCGAGCTGCGCCATCGGCAGCAGGACCATGATCAGCAGGTAGCCGAGGGTGAGGCCGGCGCGGCCGTTGCTGCCGAACATGCTCATGATGCTGAGCAGCACGAGCAGGAACAGCGGAGCCGCCACCACGACGGTCACGAAGCTTTCCGCCAGGATGCCAAGCGATTCGAGGAATCGCTTGCTCTCCTGGCGGTTCTCGTACATGAACTGCTCCGACTTGCTGAGGAAGTAGCTCTTGAGGTCGCCGCCGCTGGTGAGGGTGGTGAGCGCGCCTTGGAGCAGGTCCTGCCAGCGGATGCTCGGGCTGCGGTCGATGGCGGCGGTCAAGGCCCCGACGATGTCCTTGCCCAGCAAGCGCATGTCGCGGCTGATCCACGCGGCCTCGGCCGCGACCTCGCCGTACACGGGTTGGGCGGCCAGGGAGGCGAAGATCTTGTCGGGCGTGATGCCGGCGCTCGCCATGGTGGCGATGTAGTTGAGCGCGTAGGGCAGCTTCGCGTCGATGTCGCGCGCGCGCGAGCTTGCGCGCAGGTCGGGCAGCACGAAGGTGAGCACGTAGATGGTCCCCGCCAGCACGATCGGCACTGGGGCGAGGAACACGAACACGCTCGCCGGCACGGGCGCCGCCCCCGTCACGTACAGCGCGCCGAGCGCGAGGAGCGCGAGGGTCGTGAGCCCGAAGGCCAGCAGCATGTTGAGGTAGCTGTAGCCCAGGTAGACCTCGGGCCGGAGGTGGATGTGGGCCTTGAGCAGGCTGAGCCGCAGGTGGACGTTGCTCTGCGCGCTGCGCTCGACGCTGCTGCCCAGGACGCGATAGGCCAGGCGCTGGTACTTGCTAAGCTGCAACCTTCGCGCCTCCTTGCTTGGCCTCGTGGTGCTCGCGGACCTTCGCGAGGAGCTGGTCGGGGGCGCTGTAGTAGGCGCTCACGACGTTGGCCACGTCGGTGATGTGGCGGATGCCCTTGTCCACCATCCATTGCACCACATCGGTGCGGCGCGCCCACTCCGCCTCGACCTCCTCGGCGGTCAGGTTGTTCTTCTCCATCATGCGGTCGAGGACGCGGCTCTTGCCCAGGTACACATGGCTGTCGGTCTTGTTGTCCCACACGAACACCGCGTTGGTGAGCAGGTCGCCGGACTGTGCGTCGATGCCGACGATCTCCGTCACCTCCTTGATGCGGCGCACCATGCGCTTGTTCAGCCGCGCCTGGACCTGGACCGCGATGGCGTCGACGGTCTGCAGCATGATGCGCGGGACGTTGATCGGCGGGTTCTCGAGGCGATAGACCGCGGAGCTGGCCGAGTCCGCGTGCATGGTGCTGTAGGTGGCGTGGCCCGTGGCCATGGCTTGGAAGAGCGTCAGGGCCTCGGGGCCGCGGACCTCGCCCACCAGCAGGTACTCGGGGCGCTGGCGCAGCGCGGCTTCCAGCAGCTTGTACATGTCGATGCTGCCAGCTTGCTTGCCGTTCACGCCGACCTCGCCGCCGAAGCCGCTCCGCGTCAGGCCGGCGATCCAGTTCTCGTGCTGCAGGTTGATCTCGCGCGTGTCCTCGATGCTCACGACCTTCTTCTCCGGCGGGATGAACTGGCAGACCGCGTTGAGCGAGGTCGTCTTGCCGCTGGCGGTCCCACCTGCAAGGATGAGGGAGTTGCCCTCCTCCATCGCCAGCCAGAAGTACGCAGCCATGGACGCGTTGAAGGTGCCGAGCCGCACGAGGTCCGGGGGCGTGAGCGGGTCGCTGCGGAACTTGCGGATGGTGAAGCTCGAGCCGCGGGTGGTCACCTCCTTGCTGAGGCTCGCCTGCAGGCGGCTGGTGTCCGGCAGCGTGGCGTCGAGGAGCGGTTCGGCGATGCTGATGTGCTTGCCGCTCTGCTGCGAGAGGCGGATCACGAACGCGTCCAGCATGGGCTCGTTCGCGAAGGCGATGTTCGTCCGGATGCTCTCGTACTGCCGGTGGAACAGGTAGATGGGAATCTTGGGGCCGTCGCAGCTGATGTCCTCGATCATCGGGTCGCGCATCAGCACATCGATGGGGCCGTAGCCGAGGAAGTCCCTCACCAGGTAGTACACGACGCGCTGCTTGCTCACGTCGTCGACGAGGATGCTGTGGTCCACGATGGCGCGGTCGATGGCGTCCACCAGCACCCCCTGGGCGTCGGCCTCGGCGACGGCGCGCGCGTCCAAGGTGCGGACGAGCGTGTCGCGGATGAACTCCAGCACCTCGCGCTCGGTGTTGCTGAGCCGCGGCTCGAGGGCTTCGTAGATGTAGCGGTTCGAGCGCGCGTCGAAGAGCACGCGCACGAAGCTGCGGCCCTCCTGCACGGTGGTGAACTCGACCTGCGTGAGGTGGTCCGCGAAGGGCGGGACCTCGGTGATGGGCCGGCCCGGATCGAAGCCGAGCTGGCTCGACAGCGAGCGCACGTAGTCGGCGTGCTTCGTGGCCTCCTGGCGAAGGCGCTGCTGCTGCTTGACGCGCCGCGACAGCTCCTTCGCGCGCGCCTCGAGGTCGTGCGCCTCGGCGAGCTTCTGCTCCAGGGCGACCTTCTGCTGCTTGCGCAGGTTGCGGAGGAGGTCGCGCGTCGCCGCGTCGCCCTCCTCGCGGGGCGGCAGGGGCTCGGCGCCGGGCTCGAAGGAGGGGGCGGGCCCTGCCCCGGCCGTCGGCGCATCGTCGAGGGCCGGCGCGGGCGCGGCGGCCTCGGGCTCGGGCTGGGCGCGCGCCGCCGCCTCGCGCTCGGCGAGGAGCTGCTGCTTCCGCGCCTGCAGGCGCCGCTTCTCGGCTTCGGAGTCGGGCATGGTCCTTGCTCCCTAGATTTGCACCTGGATGTCGGCCTGCTTCAGCGTCAGCAGGATGTCGTAGATGGCCGGATCGGACGAGATGCTCTGGATCGCGACCGCGGCCCACGTGCTGCCGCTGGTCACGTTGAAGCCGGAGCCCGCTGCCAGCCCAGCCTGGGTGAGCTTCGTGGCCCAGAAACCGGCCCACAGCCCGGGATACGCGGTCGTGAGGTTCATGCGGAACTCGGGCGCCTGGCCCACCACGGGGTTGGCCCCCAGCGATGCGGAGCGCACCGTCGCCAGCCCGGCCGTCGAGATCGAGCTGCTGTTGCCCATCAGCGTGGGAAGGCCGACGGTGAGGGTCGTGTAGTTCGTCGTGAGCCGCACCGCGAAGCTGGGCTCCACCTTGAACACCGCGCCCTCGGGCTGGTCGAGGACCATGGCGCCGTGCTCCAGCACGTAGGTCTGCCGGGGCAAATGGGTGGTGTCGGAGCGCAGGCGCAGCGTGCCGCCGGCGAAGGTCGCGTTGTAGTCCGGCACCACCGTGAAGCCGCCGCCGCTGCCGGAGCCGCCGCTGCCGCCGCTGCCGCCCACGGGGATGTAGGTGATGGCGTACTCGGCCGTGAACCCGGCCTGGGTGAGGTTGATGCGCAGGGGCCCCGCCGTCGCCGCGAGCAGCTTGTCGAAGCGGTACTCGGGGTCCATGAGGTCCACGATCCACTCGACGATGTCGCCGGAGGAGCTGTGGAACGAGACGCCCTGGTCGTACAGCTTGTCGTTGCCGCTGCAGCCGTTGGCGTTGCACGAGCGGACGTTGTAGGTCCAGTCGGGGTTGTCGTTCGAGACGTAGTAGGTGAGGTTGCCCGCGAACACGCCGTTCGTGTCGTTGATGCGCGCCGTGACGAAGTTGCCCAGCGCGCCGGGGAAGCCGCGGACGCGCAGGCGGAAGCTCTGCACCCGCAGCACGTCCGCCACGGTCTGGTTGCCCGTGACGTTGACCCAGGTCTCGTTGACGCCTTCTCCGCCGGTGAGGTTGTTCGTCTGCAGCAGGAGGCGCGTGGCGTTGATCGTCGCGCCCGCGTTGCCCGCGACGAACTCGAGGCTCGCGGCGCCGCCGGCGTTGGAGCCGAAGATCGAGCTGTCCTCGCGCCCGAGGCTGATGGGCGCCGCGACC
>DASYRW010000077.1:0-13010 GCA_036003985.1 Thermoplasmatota archaeon | reverse complement strand
GCTCCACCAGCGGCGTGCGCACGCGCTTGCCGAAGCCCGCGAGCGCCTCCTCGAAGGGCACGTCCCAGCTGAGCTGGTCGGCCATGGTGCGGATCTCGGGGGTCAAGGCGCCGTACTCGCCGCGCGCGGCGTTCTGCACGGCAGCGGTGAGGGTCAGGCCCGCCTTGCGGCTCGCGGCGAGGTCGCGCAGGAAGTCGGGGAAGCGCGCCTCCAGCGAGCGCATGCGCTTGTTCTTGCGGTTCATCCAGAACCCGTACGGCCCGCACAGCGCGAGCAGCGTGAAGCAGAGGAAGTCGATCCAGCGCGTCTGCGGGATGCCCAGCACGGACACGCGGAAGTACAGCAGCCCGGCGAGGAGCGCGCAGACCGACGCGACGGCGCCCGAGGCGCCCAGGATGATCAAGGACTGCCGCTGCTCCAGGCTGCGGCCTTGACGGTACAGCTTGACCTGGTCCTCGCTCTTCGCCAGCCGCAGGGCCATGGTGCCCGTGAACAGCAGCGCGACCGCGACGAAGCCCAGCAGGCCGAGGAGGAAGTGGTTCTGCGGGATGTCGCCCGCCAACCCTGCCAAGCCGGCGCCGAGGAGCATCAGCACCAGCACCACCAGCAGGAGCATGGTCAAGGCCATCAGGGCGGGCATGACCACGGACTTGGTGCGGCTGAAGTAGTTGTCGCCCGTGTAGTAGGTGCGCTCGTCGCCGAAGAGCACGTGCAGCGTGGGGATGCTGCGCGACACGAACAGCGCCACCGCGCCGAAGGTCGTCGAGGCCAGCAGGAAGAAGGGCGGGTCGATGGGGCGCAGCTTCACGAAGCCCGCGATGTCGAGGGGCACGAAGGCCATGGCCGCGGCGAGCACCGCGAGCCCTGCCGAGGCCGTCCCGGCCAAGTAAAAGCCCATCTGCGCCATGCCCTCGGCGCGGGGGCGCTCCAAGGCAGGGTGCAGGCTCAGGAAGTGGCTGGCCGCGAGGCCGACCGCGAGCACGCCGTTCAGGAGCAGGGTGAGGCGCGCGACGAGGGCGAAGGAGGCCTCGAAGCCGTTGGGCGCGATGCGCGTCATCATCGCCGTCGCGAGGATGAACACGCCCAGCCCTGTCAAGACGCTGAAGGTCATGCCCACGGCCTTGAGCCGCGTCCACTGCTGCAGCTGCGCGTGCCGGCTGTACGCGCGCGCCGTGCGCATGCGCTCGAGGCTCGGGATGCCGTAGGAGAGCGCCATGGCGCCGAAGGCCAGCAAGCTCCCCAGGCTGGCCACGAGCACGCCCGGCCCGAAGCCGCGCGTCACGTCCGCGCCCGCGGCCGCGCCGCCGGCGATGGCCATCATGGCGCCGCCGGCCATGGCGACGAGGATCAGCTTCTCGCGCAGGGTGCGATCGAGCCTGCTCGCGGGCGCGCGCTCGGACGGGATGATGGCGGGGGTCTCGTCGGCCATGCTCAGGCCTCCGGGGTCGAGGACTTGATCGCCACGATGAAGCCCACCTGCGCCAGGGGCAGCATGATGAGGATCAGCGCGTAGCCCATCAGCATCGAGTTCGCGCCGCCGCCGAACATGACCATGACGCTGAGCAGGATCAGCAGCAGGAGGGGCGCCGCGACGACGACGGTCACGAAGCTCTCCGCCAGGATGGCCAGGTTGTCGAGGAACCGCTTCTGCTCTTGCCTGTTTTCCTGGGCGAACTGCATGTTCTTGCTGAGGAAGTAGCCCTTCAGGTCCTCGCCGCTGGTGATGGCGGTGATGGCGCCCTGCAGCAGGTCCTGCCACCGCACGCTCGGCGAGCGCTCGATGGCCGCGCTGAGGCCCGAGACGAGGTCCTTGCCCAGCACCTCGAGGTCGCGCGTGAGCATGGCGGCCTCGTTGGCCACCTCGCCGTAGATGGGCTGGTCGGCCAGGGACGAGAACACGCGCTGGGGCGTCACGCCCGAGCTCGCCATGGTGGCGATGTAGTTGAGCGCAGCTGGGAGCTTGGCGTCGATGGCCTTGGCGCGCTGGCCGGCACGCATCCCGGGCATGACGAAGGCGAGCATGTAGATCACGCCCGCCACCACCACCGGGAACGGCAGCAGGAACGCGAACAGCACGCCGGGCAGCGGCAGCGCGCCCGACAGCCACAGCATCGAGAACACGCCCGTCACGGCCGCGCACGCGGCGAAGGCGATGAGCATGTTCGTGTACGTGACCGCGAGGTACACCTCGGGCCGCTGGCGGATCTGCGCGCGCAGCAGGCCCTGGCGGAGCGCGTCGTTCTGCGCGGCGCGCGCCACGGTGGAGCCGAAGAGCCGGTAGCTCGTGCGGTGGTAGCGGCTGAGGCTCACTCAAACCACCTCGGGGTTGCCGGGCTCGAAGAGGCCCTCGTCGCCCTCGGCGACGGCTGCGGCGACCAGCTCCTCCGCGGGCGGCTGCGGCTCGGCCGGCGGCGCGAGCTGGATCTCCACCACCTCCTTCGAGGCGGCGGCGGCCGCGTCGGCGGCCTCGCTCTCGGCGATGGTCGCCATCACCGACGTGGGGTCGCTGTAGTACGCGTTCAGCAGGCTGGCCACGTCGCGGATCTGGCGGATGCCCTTGCGCACCATCCACTCGATGACGTGCGCGCGCTGCAGCCACTCGGCCTCGAGCTCCTTGAGGCTCACGTTGTTCTTCTCCATGACCTTCTCGAAGATCCGGCTCTTGCCCGTGAAGTGGAACGTGTCGGTCTTGTTGTCCCACGAGAAGACCGTGTTCGTGAGGAGGTCGCCGCTGTCCGGGTCGATGCCCACGATCTCCACCACCTCCTTGATGCGGCGCACGAAGCGGTGGCCGATCCTGGCCTGGACTTGGATGGCGATGACGTCGAGCGTCTGCAGCATGATGCGCGGGACGTTGATCGGCGGGTTCTCGAGCCTGTAGACGGCCGAGGACGCCGAGTCCGCGTGCATGGTGCTGTAGGTCGCGTGGCCCGTCGCCATGGCCTGGAAGAGGGTCAGGGCTTCCTGGCCGCGGACCTCACCCACCAGCAGGAACTCGGGCCGTTGGCGCAGCGCTGCTTCCAGCAGCTTGTACTGGTCGATCGTCCCTGACACTTTGCCGTTCACGATCATGCCGCCGAAGCCCGAGCGCGTGAGCCCTGCGATCCAGTTCTCGTGCATGAGGTTGATCTCGCGCGTGTCCTCGATGCTGACGATCTTCTTCTGCGGCGGGATGAACTGGCAGATCGCGTTGAGCGAGGTGGTCTTGCCGCTGGCCGTTCCGCCTGCGTAGATGAGCGACTTGTGCTCCTGCATGACGAGCCAGAAGAACGCGGCCATGCGCGCGTCGAGCGTGCCGAGCCGCACGAGGTCCGAGGGCGTCAGGGGGTCGGAGCGGAAGCGGCGGATGGTGAAGCTGCTGCCGCGCGTGGTCACCTCCTTGCTCAGGCTCGCCTGCAAGCGGCTGGTGTCGGGGAGCGTCGCGTCGAGCAGCGGGTCGGCGATGCTGATGTGCTTCCCGGAGCGCTGCGCCAGCCTGATCACGTAGCTGTCCAGCGCCAGGTCGTCCGCGAACATCACGTTGCTCTTGATGCTCTCGTACTGGCGGTGGAAGATGTAGATGGGGATGCCAGGGCCATCGCAGCTGATGTCCTCGATCATCGGGTCGCGCATCATGACGTCGATGGCGCCGTAGCCGAGGAAGTCGCGCACCAGGTAGTACTGGATGCGCTGGCGCGTGATCTCGTCCACCAGGATCGAGTGCTCCACGATGGCGCGCTCGATGGCGTCGATGAGGTGCTGCTCCCAGTTCTTGTTCTTGCCCCTGCGGCCTTCCATGGTGCGCACGAGGGTGTCGCGGAGGAATGCGCTGATCTCCAGCTCGGTCTTGGTGAGCTGGGGCTCGATGGCCTCGTAGATGTAGCGGTTCACGCGCGTGTCGAAGAGGATGCGCACGAAGCTGCGGCCCTCCTGGATGGTGTGGAACTCGACCTGCTTGCAGCCCTCGGGGATCGGCGGGATCTCCGTCACGTGGCGGTCGGGGTCGAAGCCGAGCTGCTTCGCCACGCCGCGCACGTAGGCGGCGTGCTTCGCAGCGTCCTCGCGCATGCGCTTGTCGTTGCGCATCTGGCGCCCGAGCTGCTTGGCCTGCTCGTCGATCTGGCGCGCCTCGGCCTTCTGCTTCTCGAGGCGGTCCTTCTGCTGCTTCTTGAGGGTGCTGAGGATGGCCTTGGCGTCCTGGTCGGGGGCGGCCGGGCCCGGCTTGGGGGCGTCCTTGGCCGCGCCGTCGGCCTTGGCGAGCTTGGGCTCCTTGGCATCCTTGCCGGCCTTGGCCGGCTCGGCGCGCTTGCCGAGCAGGCCCTTGGGCTTGAGCGCCTTCGGCGTCGCGGCGGGGGGCAGGATCGCCGGGGCCTCGTCGCGGGCCTTCTGGTCGGCCGCATCGCCCTTGCGCTTCAACTTCAGCTTGAAGTCCACCATGGGATCACCGCCGCAGCGCCACGTCCACATCCGCCTGCGCGAAGGTCACGTCGAGGTCGTACACGCTCGAGCCCGGCGCCGCCGTCACACCGTACAGCACCATGCGGGTCCAGTTCGCGCCCGACGCGAGCGTCAAGTTGCCTGCGCCCGCCGTGAGGCCCGCATCGTTCAAGGTCTTCTCCCAGAAGGCGCGCCACAAGCTCGGGTAGCTCGTGGTCACGTTGAGCGTGAACGCCGGCATCTCGGCGTGGAAGCTCGCGTGGGCCTTCTGGGTGAGGTACATGGACATCGTGCCCTTGCCCGCGAGGCTGCCCGACGCGCCCGTGAGCGTGGGCATGCTCATGATCACGTAGGTCTTGTTCGCCACGATGCCCACGTCGAAGTGGGGCGCGACCTTGAACACGGCGCCGTCGCCCTGGTCGAGGATCACCGCGCCGTTCTCCACGATCCATTGCTGGCGAAGGTAATGGGTGTTCTCCGCCAGCAGGCGGAGCCGGCCGCCGGTGTGGGACTCGACGAAGGGGGTCTGGGTCAGGCCGCCGCCGCCCACGATGACCGTGCCCTCGGCCGTGTCCTGGGTGTAGGTGATGGCGTAGCTCGCGTTCAAGCCGCGCTCCTCCACGAAGATGCGCATCGGCTGGTCGGTCGCGGCGATGACGCGGTCGAAGCGGAAATCGGTGTTCAGGAGGTTCACCCAGTACGGGCTGAAGCTGCCGGTCAGGTGGAGCGCTTCTGCCTGGTTGTAGAGGGTCTCGTTGGACGCGTCGCGGACCTTGACGTACATGCTGAACTCGGGACCGCAGGCCGGAGCGCAGTCGTGGATCGTCGTGAAGTTGAAGTCGCCCGCGTAGGTGCCGTTCGCGTTGTAGATCGACACGACGACGCTCCACGGCACGTCGCGCTGGCTGCCCGGCGTGTGGGGGCCCACGCTGTCGATCTTGAGGCGGAAGCTGATCACCTCCCCCACGAGGCTGATGTTGGTGGGGGCCGTGATGTTGTTCCAGTTCTCGTTGATGCCCGTGAGGTCGGTGCCGTTCTGCTCGAGGAGGCGGATCTCGGTGGCGTTGAACCGCATGGCGTTGATGCCGGGCTCGAAGGACAGGGACGCGCTGTTGGTCTGCGCGAGCATCGAGTCGTCGTTGTCCGACAGCGAGACCGGCACCGCCACGGGCGCGCGGTTCTCGTCCGCGGCGAGGCGGTCCAGGTCGAGGCGCACTGCCGACATCTGCTCCCCGACTTGGGCCATGTGCGCGGCCTCGGCGTCGCGCTCCCAAGCCGGCATCCAGTACAGCCGGACCGTGGCGAGCACGATCAGCGCGATGCCGGCCATGAGCACGACGCCCACGATGGCCGCGAGGCCCTCGTCGCTGGCCCGCGCGCGCGCGGCGCGGTTGGCCTTCATCAGCTCGCCCCCGCGGTGATGGTGTCCATGAAGACGAGCCCCCCAGGGCCGCTGATGCTGACCTCGACCACGGCGCTGGCAGCGATGCTCTGGGTCGCAGACCATTCCTCCTGGATCTTGAACACGCCGTCGCTGAACGGGCCGCCCAGGCTGCCGCCCTCGTAGGTGGTGAGGGCCCCGTTGACCGCGACGGTGATCACCGTCGAGCCGGTCTCGAAGGGGTCGCCGCCGAGGTGGCTGAGCAGGACGCGCTCGTTGCCGCTCCCCCACGCGCTCCCGCCGCGGTCCAGGGTCAGGGCGAGGTCGCTGTGCTGGCGCGGGGTCGGGCCGGGCAAGCTCACGATCATCAGCGCGATGCCGCCCATGATCGCGGTCGTGATGCCGACGACGAGGATCGAGCCGATGATGTCGGCCGCGGCCGCGTCGTGGCGCGCGCGCGCCGAGGCGTTGGCGCGCATCAGCGGATCCTCCCGGCGGCGAAGGAGCCCGTGAGGTCGAAGCCCTGGTCGGAGAAGCGGTACTCGACCCAGCCGCGGTCCTCCGCGACCTTGTGGCCCTCCATGTGGAGCAGCATCTTGCCGTTCATGTTGCGCAGCTCGAGGCTGCCCTGGACGAGGTGCAGCAGCGCCTGGACCTCGTCCTCGGCGTGCATGCCGCGGTCCAGGAGGAGGAGGGACGTGGCGCCCCACGCGCGCGCCTGCGCGAGGCCGATGTGCAGCGCGCGGAAGGTCTCGCTCACGCCCGCGTACGCGACCAGCGTCGAGAGCGAGTCCACCACGATGCTGGGCCCGCCCTTGCGCCCGGCGCGCTTGCGCGCCAGCTCGGCCAGGGCCTGCTGGAGGTCGCGGACCTTGTGGGGCCCTGCCAGCGTGAGGGTGTGCCGCGGCTCTGGGGCCAGGCCGACGTGGGCGCTGTGGAGGTCGACGTAGCGGACGAGCCCGCTGCGCTCGTAGTGGGGGAAGCGCGCGTCAAGGACCGTCAGGGCCGCGCGGGCTTCGGCCGGCGTCGCGGTCGTGAGCGCGAGGATGGCGGGGATGCCCTTGTGCAGGCCGGCGAGCACGTAGAGCCGCGAGAGCACGTCCTTGCCGAGGAATGGCTGGCCCTGGAGGAGCGTGGCGCTGCCGCTGGGCAGGCCGCCCTCGAGGAGCTCGTCGAGCCTGGGCACGCCGGTCGAGCGCGGCACCGGCGGGCTCGACGCGACCGCGGCTTGGGAGTGGACCCTCAGACTTCCCACCTCATGCGCGGGCCGCCTTCTGGTGCGCGGGCTTGAAAAGACTTCATGAGCAGGCGATGCCCAGCCGCGGCACCGCGAGGGGCGGAGCGGGCCTTGGGTCTTGCACGGGCCTTGCCCAGCCCGCGCGCGGCGAATTGGCCCCCGCTAAGTACATAGTCCCGAAGGCCGTAAGCGCGCCCACCGCCCAGGGATCCACGTGATGGTCCGCGCCCGCGAGGTGACCTTGCCCACGACGCGACGAGGGCGCGCCGCGCCGCCCTGGCCGCTGCCGCCGATGCTCGCCAAGCCGAGCGCGGCCATGCCGGCCAAGCCGGACGCGTACGTCTTCGAGTTCAAGTGGGACGGCTACCGCACCCTGCTGCACTGCGACGCCGGCAAGGCGCGCGTGCAGACCCGCCGCGGCCTCGATGCCACGCGCGAATACCCCGAACTGCAGCGGGTCGCGGCTTCCTTGGGTGAGCGCCAAGCCCTGCTGGACGGCGAGATCGTCGTGCTCGACGCGCACGGCCGGCCCGACTTCCAGGCGCTGCAGAACGCCCTGGGCCGCGGGCCGGGGCCCAAGCCCACGCGCAAGGTCGAGGTCACGTTCCTCGCCTTCGACCTGCTCTGGCTGGACGGCGCGAGCTTGCTGGACGCGCCGTGGGAGGAGCGCCGCGCCGCCTTGGAGGGCCTCGGCAAGGGGGGCGAAGGCTGGTGGATCCCCCCCGTCAACGACGACGGCGACGCGCTGCTGGCAGCGAGCAAGGAGCTGGGCCTCGAGGGCATCGTCGCGAAGCAGCGGGCCAGCAGCTACCAAGCGGGCCAACGCACCGGCGCGTGGCTGAAGGTCAAGAACATCCGCCGCCAGGAGTTCGTCGTGGGCGGCTGGACGCCCGGCGAGGCTGGGCTCCGCGGCAGCCTCGGCGCGCTGCTCGTGGGCTACTACGACCGCGACAAGCTGCGCCACGCAGGCCGCGTGGGCACGGGCTTCACGGACGCGGCGCGGCGCCAGCTCCTCGAGGGCTTCGCCGAGATCGAGCGCCCCGACAACCCCTTCGAGCCCGACCCCGAGATCCCCTCCCAAGCTCACTTCGTGGACCCGGTGCTCGTGTGCGAGGTCGCCTTCGCCTCCTGGACGAGGGACGGCCACCTCCGCCACCCGAGCTTCCAGGGCCTGCGCAACGACAAGGACCCCCGCGAGGTGGTCCGGGAGGAGGTGCCCTAGATGCCCCGCGCGATCTGGAGCGGCGCGATCAGCTTCGGCCTGGTCACGGTGCCGGTCAAGCTGTTCCCCGCCACGAGCCCGAAGGACATCCGCTTCAACCAGCTGCACGAGAAGGACCACGGCCGCATCAACATGAAGCGCTGGTGCGCGAAGGAGCAGGCCGAGGTCGCGTACGAGGAGATCGTCAAGGGCTACGAGATCGCGCCGGAGCAGTACGTCGTCATCAAGCCCGAGGAGCTCGAAGCCCTCGACCCCGAGGCGAGCCGCAGCATCGACATCCTCGACTTCGTGCCCCTGGCCCAGATCGACCCGGTGTTCTTCGAGAACGCGTACTACTTGGTCCCCGACAAGGTCGGCGAGAAGGCCTACGCGCTCCTCCTCGCGGCGATGAACGACAGCGAGCGCGTCGCCATCGCGCGCATGGTGATGCGGGGCAAGCAATACCTGGCCGCGATCCGGCCCACGGAGAAGGCCCTGGCGCTCTCGACGCTGCTGTTCGGCGACGAGGTCGTGCCTGTCGCGGACGTCGAGGGCCTGCCGAAAGGCCTGCCGAAGGTGGACAAGCGCGAGCTGACCATGGCCTCGCAGCTGATCGAGACCCTCGCGGCGGACTTCGAGCCCTCGAAGTACAAGGACGAGTACCGCGAGCGCGTGATGGAGCTGATCCGCAAGCGCGCCAAGGGCGAGACGGTCACGGTGCGCGAGCCCTCCGCGAAGGGTGGCAAGGTCGTGGACCTCGCCGAGGCCCTGGAGCAGACGCTCAAGATGGTGCGGGAGAAGAAGGCCAAGGCCGAGGCGAAGGCCCCGAAGCGGGGAGCGAAGTGAAGCGCGAGGCCGTCGAGGTGCAGGTCGACGGCCGCACCCTGACGCTGACGAACCTCGCGAAGGTCATGTACCCTGCGACCGGCTTCACGAAGGCCCAGGTCATCGATTACTACCAGCGCGTCGCGCCCGCCATGCTGCCCCACCTGCGCGGCCGACCGCTGACGCGGGTGCGCTACCCGCACGGCGTGGGGGACAAGTTCTTCTTCGAGAAGAACAAGCCCGCGGCCCTGCCGGACTGGGTCAAGACGGCCAAGGTCACGCACAAGGGCGAGGCCATCGACTTCGTCGTGTGCGACGACCGCGCGACGCTGGTGTGGCTCGCCAACCTCGCCGCGCTGGAGCTGCATCCGCAATTGCACCTCGCCGACGCGCCCGATCGGCCGACGGTGGTGGTCTTCGATCTCGACCCCGGCCTGCCGGCCGCGCTGCGGGAATGCTGCCAAGTCGCGCTGTGGGTGCGCGAGGTCCTCGAGGCCGTGGGGCTGCGGTGCTGGCCGAAGGTCAGCGGGGGCAAGGGCCTGCAGCTCTACGCGCCGCTCAACACGCCGACGACCTACGAGGCCACGAAAGAGTTCGCGAACGCCATCGCGCGCTTGCTCGAGCGCCAGCATCCCGACGACGTGCTCAGCAAGATGAGCAAGGAGCTGCGCAAGGGCAAGGTGTTCATCGACTGGTCGCAGAACGACCAGGTCAAGACCACGGTCGCGGCCTACAGCCTGCGCGCGCAGCCGCGGCCGACGGCCAGCGCGCCCGTGACGTGGGACGAGGTCGAGGCCGCCGTGGAGGCGAAGGACGCGAGCGCCTTGGTGTTCGAGGCCGAGGCCGTGCTGGAGCGCGTGGCGGAGCGCGGCGACCTGTTCGCGCCGGTCGCCACCGTCAAGCAGAAGCTCCCGGCGCTCGCTTAGAGCCGCATGGCCGCACCGCTGGTCTGCATCGACACGTCCGTTGTACGACCGGGCAAGCTCGGCGAGCTCAAGGCTGCGATGGCGGAGCTCGCCGCGTTCGTCGAGGGGCGCGAGCCGCGGGCGCTGGCCTACCACGTCTTCTTCCGCGACGATGGTGCGCTGATGACGGTCGTGCAGGTGCATCCGGACGCGGCCTCGATGGAGCTCCACCTGCGGGCGGCCGCGCCCTTGTTCCCTCCGCTCGGCGCGCTCGTCCAGCTCGCCGCGGTGGACGTGTACGGCGCCGCGAGCGACGCGCTGCTCGAGATGCTGCGCGCGAAAGCGGTCATGCTCGGGGCTCGCGAGGTCGTCGTCCACGCGCACCATGCGGGCTTCACGCGGCTCGGCGCGCCGTGACCCTCGCAGGCTGCGGAAGGAGCCGCGACCCGGGGCGCGTTCCGAGCGTGCGCGTCCAACCGCGCCCGCCGGAAGCGACATCGGCAAGCGCCGGGTTGCGCATCCTCCTCCAGGTCCTCGACACACAGAAGGACGACGAGTGCATTTGCAACACGGGGCCAGGCTTCCTCTGCGCCCCCGAGTGCAAGACCTGCAAGGAGGAGACCCAATGCCAGGGCTGACGGAACCAACCGACGACGAGGCGTGGTATACAACGCTCTCGCCGAGGGCAGCATCGACAACAACGCCGACGGCGACGTGGAGTGCGCGAAGTGCCACGCGATGCTTGCGGACTTCGACCAACGCTATGGCCAGGTCCGCGAGTCCTACGACGAGCATGCTTGCGGGTAGCGCCACGAGCCAGGCTATCCCCGCTCCCGCAGGAGGATTTCGAGCAGCTCCAAGCCCTGCTGTTTCGCGCGTTCCGCTTGGCCTCCATCCGGGCGGTGGGGGCCTCGGGGTTTCGCCAGGCTCCCGCCGCGGCATGCTTAAGAACCCGCCCCTCGTATGGAAACGTCATGGTGGGCGCCCTTCGTGGCCGATTCGTGGCCTCCATGTTGCTCTGCATGACGCTGGCCGGCTGCGCCGGAACGGCCGGCACAACGCCCCCGGCTACGACGGGCCCCACGCGCGGAACCGCGCCGCTCCTCGTCCTGCACGATGTCGAGATTAGTGCCGCCGCCACGTCGCCCGGATTCGTCGGCCCGTCTCCCGCATGCGACCCAGCAAGTCCCGAGATGTGCGGCATCGCTCTTGGCCAGCCCATCATTCCTACTCTGCCCACGCCCTTCAACGGCACCTTCTTCGACCATGCCCACCTCTACACGGCGGCCTTTGTCAACGAGCGCGCCCTGACGGGCATCTTCGTCTTCACGGGCTCCATCGACGGCTGCACAGGCGCGGGCACGGCAACATTCCCGTGGGTCGCAGAACCGGACCAGGGGTCTCCGGTCGTGCCCAACACCAACGGCCAAGTCGTGCACGGCCACGATTACCTTTCGGCGCCTACGAATACGACGGGTTTCGCCCGCATCGCCGGCGCCGACCTCGACTACGATTACGACATCAATCCTGTGACGGGGGCCATCGCGCGGAGCATGTTCACCGGCACGATTTCTTGCGAATGACCCCGGGCCAGGATGCGCGAGCACGACGAGGCGCAGCGGGTAGAACGCGCGTGCCGCAACAGCAACGGGCCGCCGAGGGGGCGCATCGTCCCGTCTCAGGCCTCGCGCGCAGCAAAGCGTTTCCATCCCCACGCCCATGCGGGACCGTGAAGCCCCGCGTCGCCCTCGTGACCATCGGCCACGTGGACCACGGCAAGAGCACGCTGCTGGGCCGCTTGCTGATGGAGAAGGGCGCGGTCCCGCGCGAGGAGATCGCGCGCTACGAGCGGCAGGCCGCGCTCCTCGGCAAGGCCTCGTTCAAGTACGCGTGGGTGCTGGACCGCAGCGAGGAGTCGCGCGCCCGCGGCTTGACGCTGGACCTCAACTATGCTGACTTCCTCACGCGCAACCGCAAGGTGCACCTCATCGACGCGCCCGGGCACCAGGACTTCGTGCGCAGCATGATCACCGGCACCACGGGCGCGGACGCTGCGCTGCTCGTCGTCGACGCGGCGGAGGGCGTCATGCCGCAGACGCGGGAGCACGCGCAGCTCGCGAGCGCCATGGGCCTGCGGCAGGTCATCGTGGCGCTGAACAAGATCGACCGCGTGGCCTACGACGCAGCGCGCGTCGCCGAGGCCGCGGCCGCGGTGCGGGCCTTCCTGGAGGGTTTCGGCTTCGACCGCGTGGACATCATCCCGGTCTCGGCGTGGGAAGGCGAGAACCTCACCTCCCGCTCCGAGGCCATGGCGTGGTACCGCGGCCGCACCCTGGAGGAGGCCATCGACGACCTGGACGCGCGCCCGGCGCCGCGCGACGGTCCGCTGCGACTGCCAGCGATGGACGTGCTCACCATCGGCGGCGTGGGCACCGTCGTGGTGGGCCGCGTGGAGCGCGGCGCCCTCCGCGAGGGCGACGAGGTCGCCGTCGAGCCTTCGGGCAAGGTCGCGGCCGTGAAATCCATCGAACTCCACGGGCAAGGCGTCGCCGAGGCCGTTGCCGGCGACACGGTCGGCGTCGCGCTCCGGGGCCTCGCGCGCGCGGACGTCGCGCGGGGCGACGTGCTCGGGCCGGTGGAGGAACCGCCGGTCGCGGTGGACGACTTCGAGGCGCGTGTCGCCATCACGGGCGACGTGGGCCACGCGGGCGTCGGGTGGACGCCCGTCCTGCATTGCCACGCGGCCGCGGTCCCCGTGCGCCTCGCGGCAGTCCTGGCCCGCATCGACCCCTCGTCGGGCGTGGAGGCGCCCAGCCCCGCGCAGGTCCTCGCGCGGGGCGACGTGGCCCGCGTTCGCTTCGTGAACCTCAAGGGCCTCGTGATCGAAGGCGCCGCGGCCGGCCCCGCGCTCGGTCGCTTCGCGCTCCGGCTCGGCCGCCTCACCGTGGGCGCAGGCTCCTGCATCGGGGTCACGCCCCACCAGAAGGAGTCCTCGCCCGGCACCGAGGCGGGCGCTGCGTTCTCCTACAAGCACCAGAAAACCGG
>DASYRW010000076.1:0-6145 GCA_036003985.1 Thermoplasmatota archaeon | reverse complement strand
GTCGACAGAAATGGTGGTCGCAGGAAGGGCCATCAGTTCCTCTGTCGGAATATTCAGCGTGCTGTAGTCATCGGTTTCGAAGTCTCCATCTGCGCTTTCGGCCTTCAGCCGCAAAACTCCCCTCAAAGCCGCGTGACAATGCATGCACTCGAGTATGTACTTCTGTTCGCTTGCGAGGCCAACACTTACTCTGACGGCGAATTGTCCTTTGCAACTATTGCAGGCAATGGCCGAGCGCACTATCATTTAACTCAGCCGCCGAGCCGCTTGCAGGCCTCGGCGATGCGCTCCAGGCCCTTCTGCAGGTTCGCACGGCTGTTCGCGTAGCTGATGCGCACGTGGCCCTCGCCGCGCCGGCCGAAGCTGCTTCCTGCTGTCACAGCGACGCCCGCGTGCTCCAGGAGGTGGTCGGTGAACTCCTGGCTGTTCATGTGGAAGTCGTAGCTGGGGAAGACGTAGAACGCGCCCTTGGGCCGCACGCAGTGGAAGCCGGGGATCTTGTTCAAGCCGTCCACGATGAGGTCGCGGCGCGCCTGGAACTCCTGCGCCATCTCCTTCACGAAGCTCTGCGTGCCCTTCAGCGCCGCGAGGCCGCCCATCATGGCGAAGGAGGTGCAGTGCGTGATGCTGTGCTGCTGGATCTTGCTGATCTCGGCCATCGCTGGCTCGGGCGCGACGAGCCAGCCGAGGCGCCACCCCGTCATCGCGTACGCTTTGGAGAAGCCGTTCACCGTGACGGTCCGCTCGAACATGCCCGGCTGTGCAGCGAAGGAGAGGTGCTTGCCCTCGTAGAGGATCTTCTCGTAGATCTCGTCGCTCAGCACCCACACGTCCTTGTCCTTCGCGAGGTCGCAGATGCCCTTCACGTCGCTCTCGCGCAGCACGCTGCCCGTGGGGTTGTTGGGGCTGTTGGCGATGATGAGCTTCGTCTTGGGCGTGATCACGGCCGCGACGTCCTCGGGCATCATGCGGAAGTCCTTGTGCGCCTCGACGGTCACGGGCACGGGCCGGCCGCCGGCCATCTTGATGATGGGGTCGTAGCTCACCCAGGCAGGGTCGGTGACGACGACCTCGTCGCCGGGGTCGATGCAGGCGAGCAGGGTCTCGAAGATCGCCTGCTTCGCGGGCGTCACGAGCACGTGCTTGGCCTCGGCGGGGATCTCGTTCTCTTCGCGGCTCTTGCGCGCGATCTCCTCGCGGAGCGCCGGCAGCCCAAAGGAGCTGGTGTAGTGCGTGTAGCCCTGGAACATGGCTTCGGAGGCGGCGTTGCAGATGTGCTGCGGCGTAGGGAAGTCCGGCTCGCCCACGCTGAACGAGATGACTTCCTTGCCCTGCGCCTTCAGCTTGGCCACGACGTCGGCCGTCTTGACGGTGCCCGAGGCCTCGACGGGGCGCATGCGCTGGGCGCGGAACTCCCGCATGGGCCAAGGATGGCGGAAGCTGGCTTAAAAGGGTGTGCTTGTGCGGTCCGCGTTCCTCAGCCCCTTTCACCACTCGACGGGAACGAGCGTGAGCGTGCCATCCGGCAAGCGCTCGACCGCGACGCGGCCATCTTCCCTGCCCTTGAGCCACACGCGCTTCGTCAAGTGCACGTCGCGGCGGCAGTAGGCCAGCACTTCGCGCTGCAATCCCGACCGCCACATGCCGGGCGCGAGCGCGCCATCCATGCTCTTGCCCTCGCCGAGGTTGTAGAGCGCCAGCAGCTGCAGCGAGGGGCGCCAGCCGAGCTTGGCGTGGAGCGAGGCCATCGTGTCCACGAGCTTCGCCGCCCCGGGGCCCCACCCGCGCGCGTCCTGGACCAACCCCCGCGCGGCGAACTCGCCCGCGAGGACCTCCCAATCGAAGCCGCGGATGTTGTGGCCCACGATGGTGCAGCCCTCGCTGCGGCAGGCCTCGAGGAACCAGTACAGGCCCTCGAGGGGCCGCGTGCCCGGCACGGCCCCTGGCACGGGCTCGGCCGCGAAGGCGTAGTCGCGGCTCGTCGCGACGTCGTGGACCACGCAGCAGCTGACGCGCATCGCCGCGCGCTCGTCCCAGCCCTGGGGCAGCTCGCCGCTGAGCCAGAGCGTCTCGACGTCGAGCACGTGCTCGCCGCGCGCGCGAGGATGCACGCCAGCGCAGGAGGGCGCGCGGCGCTTGAATTGCTCGCTTGGATGGTTTTATCGCGCGTTGGACTTGATGCAGCGGCTTCACACGTTGATGCGGACCTTATACTCCTCCCACCCGCCGCGGGGGACGCAGAAGCACGTGTGGTACACGTACACGACGACCTCGATGCGACCGTGCGGCACCGGGCCGGCCTCCAGGATCACGCGCGGCGTGTGCGCGGGAGCTTCGCCGAGGCAGGCGTCGCTCGAGCTCGTGGCGATCGCGGCGCGGAGGAGGCTGTTCGCGACGAAGAAGACCTGCTGCTGGCCAGGTTCCGCCATGCTCTGAAGGTCCTGGCCCGAGGCCGACGCGTTGCGCAGCGCGGCCTGCTCCATGCAGTCGAAGCCGTCGAAGGTGCCGAGGCTGAACACGGCGGTGACGTTGCCGCCCTCGGCCGACGCGTTCAGCCCCGCGCCCGCGTCGGCGGCGTCGCGGCGCGCCTCGGTGCGGAGGGGGATGTTGCCGGGATCCACAGTCGCCATCGGGGGTCCCTCGAGCTCGGCGAGCCCCGCGTCGCCCCAGCGCACCAGGAACGTGGCGCGGTCGACGGCCCCCACGATCACCCCGGCCTCCCACGTGCCGCCCTCCGCGGTCAGGTTCGCGGCCTCGCCGCTCCCGTTCAGGCGCACCCAAGGCCCTGGAAGGAGCTGCCCCGCAGGCGCGCTCGCGTTGGGCAGCGCGCGGAGCGTGAACCACGCTGGACCGACGGGGCCGGCGAGCTGCTGGACGCCCCACGTGAACCTCCATGGGCCGGCCTGCACGCCCTCGTCGCCGGCCGGCGGCGGCGGCGCGTCGTCGCACGCGCGCACGATGCCCTGGTGGTCGAAGCGCACGGGCTTGTCCGCGCGCGCGGCGACGACGATGTCGAGTGGATGCGTGATGACCAGGGGTGCGGCACAGTTCGGGCCGGGCGCGATGCGCTCCACGTGCACGACGACGTTGTCCTCGAGCTCCTCGACGGACGTGATGTTGACCGCGTAGCCGCCCGTGCTCTTGGCGCCCCACGCGCTCGCCAGCACCCAGCGCGACGTGAAGTCCACCTGCGGCAGCGGCGGCTCGGCCGGCGGCGCGCCGCCCACGCTCCCGGGCGCGCAGAGGCGCTCCCAAAGGGTCGACCATTCGGACTGGTTGAGCGCAACCGTGGCGATGGGGGTCGGGTGGTCGGAGGCGCAGGCGAGGTGCTCGAAGATGACCAAGCTCCCCGAGGTCTCGCCGGCCGGAGGCGGCGGCGCGGCGCAGCCCGCCAGGAGCACGAGCGCAGCGGCGAGGAGGGCGCGGCGCATAGGGGGAGGAGGATGCGGCCGGTTCATGGCACCCTCGGTTCGCGTTGGTCCCGACCCCTAGGGCGGCAGCAGCCGCGTGGACGTCGCAGCCCATGCCTGCGCAGCGCCGAGGTTCGGGTCCCCTACGCCGTACCCCAACGTCGGGATGCCCCCCGGGCCGAGCGCGATCTGCGGGAAGTCGATGCGCGAGTCGTTGGTGGCGCGCACGCACTCCGGCTTGCCCCAGGAGGCTTGCGGGCCGTCGAGTCCCTCAGCGTGCCGGTACGTGACGCAGCCATCGGCGGTGCGGAACGCGAAATGTCCCTCGCCGCCCGCGACGGCGAACGCCTGGTTGGCGTGGTCCGTCGAGTTCGGGTAGTCGCCCCAGACATCGAGCGCGTGATGGTACGCGAACGAGTGCCCGCGGTCGAGGCTCACGTACAGGCGGTTGGCCTGGAGCACGTACAGAGTCCCGCGCTCGTCGAAGGCGAGGTGGGTGGTCTTCCTGTGCGTCAACGGGACGTCATGGACCGGAAACACCGTGCCGTCCCAGATGCCGGACACGGCGTGGTAGCGGCACACGTACAGGCTTCCGAGGTGGTACTCGGCCCAGTAGAACGCGCCATCGGTGCCCCAGCCGCCGTGGAGGCCCGCGCGCATGCCCGCGAATCCCGCGCCGGCCACGCGCGGCGCGCCCCCGCCGGGAGGACGCGCGGTCGCGATGCACGCGGGGTTCAGCGGCCCGGGCAGTCCCGTGTCGTCGAGGTAGTCGGGATTGATCCCCAGCGGCGCCGTCACAGGCTGCAAGTCCTGGGAGACGTTGAGCGTGTCCGCGCCCGCGGCGACCGTCGGAGGCCCCCAGGTCGCTCCGCCGTCGAAGCTGAAGGTGAGCGTCGGGCCGATGCGGAACCATGCCGCGAGCGCGTAGGGCTTGGACTGGAGGATGTGCGCCTTCGTCGGGCCGAGGAAGACCCAGGCCTGGTCGCTGCCCGGCCCCGTGATGGTCGTGGCCTTCCAATGCCAGCCGCCGTCCTCGCTACGCGCGCTCACGCCGCCTGCGGCGTTCGTCGCGACGTACACCACGTCCTTCCCGAACGCGGCGAGGTCGCCCTCGAGGCCGGTCACGAGCGCCAACGTGAGCTGGCCGGACTCCGGGAAGACCTCCGACCACGTCACGCCCGCGTCGTCGGACCGGTTGATCGTGAGCCCGCCGAGGCCGACGGGCACGAGGAGCACATACATCGCGCCGTCGCCGCCGACGGCCAGGTTCGCCTCGTTCGACCCGATCTCGTGGAGGTACGTGCGCCAATCCGACGAGACGGTCGCCGGAGCAGCGCCGGGGCTCCCGACGGGCATCGGCACGCGCGCGACCGCCGCGACAGCCAGCAGCGCCAGCGCGCCGAACGCGCCGAGCCAGGCCCCCCGCATGGTCCGGACTTCGTCGCCCGCACCATGGACCTTGCCTGGAAAGGGCAACCGCTTCGGAGCCAGCCTCAGTCGTTGAGCGCCCGCCACGCTTCGACGACGCGCACGCACGCGTCCACCGCCCGCGCCCCCGCGTCCACGCGCGCCTTCGCCTGGGCGAGGGTCATGCCGGGGCCCGTGATCGCGAACCCCACGGGCTTGTCGTACTCGAGGCTCAGCGCTTGCAGCGTCGCGGCCGTCGCGTGCGCGATGACTTGGTCGTGGTGCGTCTCGCCCTGCACGATGGCGCCGAGCACCACGACGGCGTCCACCTCGTCGCTCTCAAGCAACCACTCCGTCGGCAGGCCCACGTCGAAGCTCCCCGCGACGCGCAGCACAGGCCCCAGCTTGCACCCAGAAGCCTTCGCGCGATCCAGCGCGCGCGCCAGCATCTCCTCCGCGAGGTCGCGGTGGAACTCCGCGACCACGAAGGCCAGCGTGAGGTCCTTGCCGTCGCGCGGCGGGCCCAGTTCAGAGCGCTCCAACGTCCTCGCCTCCCTGCCGCTGGCCCGTGCCTGCCCGCTTGGCCAGCTCTTCGGGCGCGTGCAGCATCCAGAGCGCGTTGAGCGCGTGCTCGCGCGCGCGGTGCTTGGCGATGCGCTTCTGCTGCGCAGCGTCGCGGGTCTCGGACTCGTGGAAGAACACGCCGAGGATGTGCTTGTTCGTCAGGAGCTGCGCCGACTGCAGCCCGAGGTTGGCCTCGTGCGCGCACTGCTCGTCCAGGGCCTCAGGACCCACCCACGCCAGCGCCAGCGCGAGCTCGCAGCCATCGTCGAGCAGCCGCTTGCACGCGACGGGCAAGTCCTTCATCCCCGGCACGGTCGCGCGCGCGACGTCGACGGGCCAGCGCTGCTTGTGGAGCTCGAACTCGGCGAGCACCTCGCGCGCCATGTCCACGCGCGCGAAGGTCGTGTCCACCACCGCGACGCGCGTCACTTCTTGTCCTCCTTGCCGTAGGCGTCGAGGTTCGCGTCCTTCGGCTTCGGCACTTCGGGCGCGCTCGGCGCCGCGAACAGGCCCGAGTCGAAGATCTTGCGCACGATCTTGCGCGTGCCGTCGAGGTCGTGGTCGAACTTCTCGATGCGCACGATGTCCGGATGCAGGCCCCGCTCGGCGAGCCGGGCCTTCAGCTCGTCCACCTTGTGGTAGTCGTCGTAGCCGAGCGCGATGATGTCGGGCTGGACGCGCTCGACGCTCTTGAGCTGGTCGTGGGGGTCTCCGAGGATCGCGTCGTCGACCGGCTTCAGGCCCTTGACCATCTCGACGCGCAT
>DASYRW010000075.1:0-34520 GCA_036003985.1 Thermoplasmatota archaeon | reverse complement strand
GGCGCTGCTGCTCTTCAATCCACGTGACGCGGGGATTTGCGACCAGGTGGTGACCCAGGCTCCCAGGTCGCCGTGGTTCGCCGCGGCAAAGGCGCGCTGGATGCACGCCCGGACGAGGTTCGTGGTCTCACGCTCCTCGCTGACGATGTCGATGACCAGGTGGCCCGTCGACACGAGCTTGACCTCGGCCTCCACCTGCAGGTCGATGCCCACCGCCGCGCCGAAGCCGGTCCCGATCGCGTTGACCACCGAGATGGCGCCGTGGCACCGCGCGCGGCCCACGCCCTTGACCTTGGGCATCGCCGGCGGCGCGGCAGGCGCGCGGACCACGCGCAGCAGGTCCTCGCCGCTCTGCGGGATGCCCGCCGGGCCCGTGCGCTCGCCGCTCATGCGCTTCCCCCTTCCGTGAGGAGCGCGTGGCGCATCGTGCCGAGCGGCGCGGGCATGCCGGTCCAGAGCTGGTAGGCGCGCGCGCCTTGGTGGAGCAGCAGCGCCTCCCCCGGCACGACGTTGCACCCCCGCGCGAGGGCCGCCCTGGCCAGGGGCGTGCCGCCGGGGCGGTACACGGCGTCGAGCACCGTGAGCTTGTCGTGCAGCAGCTGGGAGGGCACCGGGCTCGCCTTGCCGTCGCGTCCCAGGGGGGTCGCGTGCACGAGCACGCGGGCGCGCGCGAGCGCGTCGCGCAGGTCGCCGCGGCGCCACGCGACCGCTTCGCCGCCGATGGCGCGGGCGAGGGCGCGCGCCTTCGCGGGCGTGCGGTTGGCGACGAGGACGTCAACCCCCGCCTCCGCCAGCGCGTGCGCGACCGCGCGGCCGGTGCCGCCAGCGCCGAGCACGAGGGCGCTGCCGTCGAGCGGCGCATGGGCCTCGCGCAGCGCGGCGAGCGCGCCGGCGCCGTCGGTGTTGTGGCCCGCAAGCCTCGACCCGCGGACCACGATCGTGTTGACCGCCGCGGCGCGCTGGGCCTCGGGGGCGACGCGGTCCACCAGCCGGAGCGCGGCCTGCTTGTGGGGCGCGGTGACGTTCGCGCCGGCGAGGCCTGCCGCGGCGAGGCCTTGCAGGGCCTTCGGCAGGTCGCGCGCGCGGACCCGCACGGCCGCGTACAGCAGCGCGTCGCCCTGCGCGGCGAAGGCCGCGTTCTGCATCGCGGGGCTCAGCGAGTGCGCCACGGGATCGCCGAGCAGCACCACCAAGCGGTGCGCGCCGGTGACGGCCGCTGCGCGCGGCAGGAGGGCGTGGACCTGCGCGACCATGCTGGCCGGGAGCTGGCCGGGCGCAGCGGGCGCGCCTTCGGTGGAGGCACAGTACACCAGCTCGCAGCCTAGCAGCGGCGCGAGGAGCCGAAGGCTGCTGTCGCCGAGGCCCATGACCGCGAAGCGCACGCCGCGCCGGCGCGCCAACGCCGCGATGCCCACGAGCGCGGCGAGGTCCTCCGCGCCCTCGACGCCGGCCGCGTACTTGGCGATCGCGCCCGCCGGCACGTCGTCGAGGAAGCGCTCGACATCCTTCGCGGGCGCGGGCTGCGCATCGTGGCGGGACACGATCAGCTCCACGCCCGCGCGCCGCGCCTCCCCGGCGAGCCGCCGCAGGAACCGCGCATCCGCCTCGACGTCGATGGCCTCGAAACCCGCCATGACCGCCGCGCGCAGCAGCGCCTCGCGCTCCTGCTCGGAGCCCGCGAAGCCGCCGCGCTGCGACGATGCGCGGCAGGTCGCGATGGCCTTCTGCCGCACGAGGGACCGCGCCGCTGCGACGTCCGCGGGGCGCGCCTTGGCCAGCGCGTCGAACCGCACCTCGATCCAGGCGGTGGTGGCCTGCCGCGCCTGATGGTCCAGGTCGGCCAGGGTTCGCGCGAGCAGCGTGGTGACGAGGCGCATGTCACTTCTCCACGACGGTCTCCTTGACGGCCATGCCGAAGTGGCGGCCGATGTCCTCGGTGCGCACCAGCACTTGATCCCCGGCCTGCAGCTCCGCGACGCTGCGCGGGCCCTTCGCGGTCACGAGGCGGATCGTCTCGGCGTTCTGGAACACGCTCGTCAGGGTCTTGGAGCCCAGCCGCGCCTTCACCAGCAGCAGCGGCCGCGTCTCGATCTTCACGCGCCCGACCACCGCGCGCCTCGCGTGGCCCTCCGCGTTGACCACGAGGACCTCGTCGCCGGTCTGCAGCTCGCTGAGGTACTTCGTCTTGCCACCTGGGCAGAGGGCGTAGGCATGCACAGGGCCCGCGTTGACGCGGAAGGGGCGCGCCGCGACGTAGCCGCTCTCGAGGCTCTCGCTGTGCACCAGGAACAGCCCGCCCGACTGCGAGCCGGTGAGGATGCCCTCGCCGGGCTTCATGAGCGAGCACGTGTCGATGCACACGCGGTCGCCCACGCCCGCAGCGCGGACCTCCAGCACTTCCGCCGCCTGCAGCTGGACCTTCTCGGCCTCGAAGCTGTCGAGCACGTCGCGCAGCTTCTGGATCTCCTCCTTGCCCCGGGGGCGGAGCACGACGCCGTGCACGCCCACCTCGAGGGTGGTGAGGAACGTGCGTGCCTCCTCGGCGGTGCGGACCTCGGCGAAGAGCCTGGTGCGCGTGCCCTGGAAGGCCGCAATGAGGTTCTCCGCCGGGATGATGGCCCAGTCGCGGGCCGCGATCAGCAGGACCTCGTCCGCGCCCCCGCGAGCGCGCGCCTTGTCCTGGTCGCTGGGCTGCGCGATCTCGACCCTGTGGCCAAGGACGCGGCCGTCGCGCACGAGCTGGTCGCCCTCCAGCACCACCAAGCTAAACTTGCCCAGGCTCCGCAGCGCGCCCGCGTCCTTCGGCGCGACGAACGTCGTGAAGCCGCGTTCGAGGGCGAACGTGAGCGTGGCCTTGTCGCCGGGCTCGAGCTGGATCCAGGCCTCGCGCATGGTCAGGCCTTCAGGAGCTTCAGGGCTTCTTGCGCTTTGCGGCCCTCGACTACCACCGCGGCGATGGCGCGCGTCATGCCCTCGGGGTGGGGATGCTGGAACGCGTTGCGGCCGATGCTCACGCCCTTCGCCCCGGCTGCCATGGCGTCCTGGACCATCTGCAGGAGCGCGGCGTCGCTGTCCATCCTGGGCCCGCCGCTGATCACCACCGGCACGGGGCAGCCGCGGACGACCTCGCGGAAGGTCTCGACACTGCCCGAGTAGGGGACCTTGACCACGTCCGCGCCCAGCTCCGCGCCGAGCCGCGCGACGTGCTTCACGTACTCGACCTTGTGCGGGTCCTTGATCGCGGGGCCGCGCGGGTACATCATGGCGAGCAGCGGCATGCCCCACTGCTGGCAGGAGGTCGCGACGCGGCCGAGGTCCTCGACCATGCGGCTCTCCTCCACCGCGCCGACGTTGACGTGCACGCTGATGCCGTCGGCGCCCAGCGCGACGGCCTCCTCGACGGTGCCGACCAGGCGCTTGTCGTTGGGGTCCGGGTTGAGGGCCGTCGACGCGGAGAGGTGCACCCACAGCCCCGCGCGCCCCAGCGCGGTGGCGGCCGCGCGCGCGAGCCCCTTCTGCACGACGACGCTCGTCGCGCCACCGCGCGCGCCGTGGCCCACCGCCGCGCGGAGGTCCTCGAGCCCCGCGATGGGGCCCACGCTGACGCCGTGGTCCATCGGGAGGATGACGAAGTGGCCCGTGCCGGGGTCGGCGAGGCGCCGCAGGCGGAAGTCCTTGCCAGCGAGGGTCATGACCGATCGCCGCCCAGGATGGGTTGCCCCCCCATATCCGTTTTCACGCAGACTTGGACACCAAAGGACAATATGGGATAGCCAACTTCGTCCACACATCGTCGCGAGACGCCACAAATGAGCAAATCTATTTCTAGGGTGTACAACTTGGGGCTTTGTTCGTTGGTGCCCACATGTGGGAGCTGCTGACCAAGTATTTTCAACGCTACCCCGCGCAGTCGCGGGTCGCGCAGATGCTGCTCCGCTACGGGCTGGCGGTCCGCGAGGACGGCGTGTACTGCGACACGATCGCGATCCCCGACACGAGCATCGCGCGCGCGGCGCAGGTGGACCGGCGCGTGATCAGCGCGGCCATCGAGACGATCCAGAAGGAGCCCGAGCTGCGGCAGGTGTTCAGCAAGCTGCGGCCGACGTGCCACCTCAAGGATGCGGGACCCGCCATGAACTGGGGCGTGCTCGAGATCATCCCCAACGACGCCCACGGCACCGGCATCCTCGCGGGCGTGGCGGACATCATCTCGAAGCGCAACATCAGCATCCGCCAGGCGATCGTCGATGACCCGGAGCTGCAGGAGGAGCCGCGGCTCTACATCGTGACCGAGGGCCCGATCCCCATCGACGTGATCCCGGAGATCCGCAACAGCCGCGGCGTGCGCTCGGTCATCTTGCATTAGGCGCGGGCAGCGAAGGAGCGCCGGGGGCGGCGGCGCACCGCCCCGCGGGCTCCTATCAGAGCGAGTGCGGGGCATGATGAACACCCTTGGCAAGCCGTGCGACCCCGCCGGGGCGGTGAAGCCCCTTTGCCAAGCTTGGCGCGAGCTTCCGCTCGTTGAGGAGGGAGAAGAAAAGGAGCGGGGCGCTCGCGCGCCCCCTTGATGGACCTCAGATCACGTCGGGGATCGTCGGCGCCGCGACCTCCACCGGCAGGTTGTACTGCGCGAACACGTCCACGTCCAGGATCGTGTCCACCCCCGGCAGCAGCGACGTGCGGTTGACCGCCGCATTCCCCCACACGACCATGTCATCGAACAGGTTGCCCTGCGGCCAATAGAGGAACGTCGTCCCGACGAGCACGCCGTTGCACCTCACCGTCATCGACAGCGGATCCACCGGGCCAGGCCCGTAGCTGAACACGCCCGGATCCGGGAACAACTGCGCATCCGCCAGCGGACCCACGCCGACATCGTAGTTCGCGATCGCGATGATCTGCGTGTCCAGGAAACCATCCCTCGGCGCCAGGTGGAACGCGCTCAGCGACGCATTCGCCGGCACGCCCTCGCCGCCGGCGCCATCCGGGTCGACGCACGCGTTGGTCCACTCGCCGCCCTGGAAATTGCCGTTCCCGGCGAACACGGTCGTGAAGTCCTGCGGGTCGTCCACGTTGCCATCCAAGTAAGGATTGCACTCCGCCGCATCGTGGCGGCCCTTCACCCCACCCGCCGAGCCCACGTCCTTGTCCGTCGCGAAGTCAGGGCAGATGTCGAACGCGAACCCGCGGTACCGCCACTGGCCACCATCCCGCGCGACCGCCCCGATCCAACCGTCCGCATTCGGAACGGCGTCGGCCGGGTTCGGGTACGTCACGGTCGTCGTGCCGTAAGGGTCGGGGAAGATCGACTCGTCCTGGCTGTACTTCGTGTCGTTCCACAACCCCACGATGCCCTGGATGTAATAGCGCCCCGGCCCCAGCGTGCGCGCGTGGTCCGTCGACGGCCGGATCGCCGGCAACGCCGCGCCCTCCGGATCGTTGTTCCAGTTCACCTCGACACTCTGCCACGCGCAGTACGTGCACGGGTACTGCAGCAGCGTCACCGGGAAGTCGCTGAGCACGCCGCGCACCGGCCGCACGTCCAGCCAGCCCCGCGGGATGATCTCCGTGCCATTGGGCGTCAGCACGCTCTGCCCGTAGTCGCGGTACGCCGGCTGCGCCGCGCCACCGATGTGCACGTTGCAGAAGCCCCGGTGCGCCGCCTCGTCGCTCTCGGCGTCGTGGTCGGCCGTCGGGTTGCGCGTGTCGCCCACGGGGAACTGCGCGACGTTCTCGCAGCCCGTGTGCTGCACGCCCAGGTAGCTCTCCGTCAACGCGTGGCTCACGCCGGCCGAGTCCTTGTAGCTCGTGCTGCCGACGTTGGGCTCGCGGCTCCAGCCGTTGTTCAGCAGCTGGTCGTCGAACGACCCGCGCAGCGGACCCTGCGTGGCCTGGTAGACCGTGTTGCTGTCCACGACGCTGCTCTCGAGGTTGTACATCGAGGGCGGCGCGCCGCGCACGATCACCCAGTTGTCCCGCGCGACGCCCTTGAGGCCGCCCGTCGGGCACTCCACGTCGGGGGTCGCCGGGTTGCAGTCGGGGCCCACGAGCAGCTCCTGCACCATGGGGCTGATGGTCGGGTAGCGGTCCACGTCCACCTGCGTGCACGCGCCGGTCGTGCCGGGGGTCTTCTGCAGGTTCCAGCCCACAGGGGTGCCCTCCGCCTCGGCGCAGTTGACCGCGGCGATGGTGATCAGCGTGATCAGCATGCCGTCGTCGCCGTAGTAGCCCTGCGAAGCGCCGCGGTAGCCGGCCCAGTGCCGCGTGATGTCGCTGGGCACGTCGCCGAAGCCGGCCGCGGAGACGCCGTCGCCGGTGCGGTCGTGGAAGTCGCCGTCGGGCTGCAGCGCGTTCTGCCGGTCCAGGAGCGGGTCACCGAAGCCGAAGTTGAAGCCTTCCGCGACTTGGTCGCATGTCAGCGGCGGGTGCGAGCAGTCGCCCGGCGCGACGATGAGGCCGAGGCCGAGCAGGTCGCCCGAGCTTCCCCCGCTCCAGGTGAGGAGCTGGTTGCCGGGCATGTCGCCGTTGGGGATGCCGCCGGAGCCGTGGTGGTTGCCCGGCCACACCCACAGGTTGATCGTCGTGTTCGCGCAGTTCGTGAGGCTGAAGACGTCCGCGCACGGCCCGCTGGGCGTCTCGAAGTTCGGGTTCGTGTCCTCCTTGCACACGCCCAGGATGACCGCGTCGGGGTCGCGGTCGCCGTCGAAGGTCATGCAGCCGCCGAGCCAGGAGAACTCGTTGACGCCCGCGTCACCATTGGTGCGGCAGTTCCAATAGCAGGCTTCGACGACGCCGTTGCCGTTGAGGTCGTTCCACTCGCCGTACCAAGCCCACATGAAGTAGTCGCCGAGGGGACGCACGCTCGAGATGGCGCGGTTCGGCGGCACCGGGGCCGGGCCGTTGGGCACCGCCGGGAGCACGACGCCCGAGGCGGGGCTCATGCCGCCCTTGGTGATGTCGTCGAGCAGCCGGTTCCGGTCGCGCATGCACGTGCCCGTGAATTGGTTGAGGTTGTTGAGGACGGTGGGCAGCTGGTAGCAGATCGACTCGAGGCGCGCGTCGAGGAAGCGCACGCTGCCCGCGTAGCGGCCGGGCTGGCAGCCCGTGCTGATGCCCAGCGCGCGGCAGACGCCCTTGTCGCTGACCGGGGGCGCGATCTTGCCCGGCCCGATCATCGGGGCCACGACGGGCGTCCAGTAGCCGCTGGGGCGCGGGGCGCCGACGTCGTAGAGGCCGCACTGGCCGTCGACCTTGCGGACCAGCACGACCGGCGCCACGCCGTCGTTGTCGCCGGTGCACCCGGGCGCGACGGGCCCGGTCGGCTGCAGGCCCGTGCCGGTCGCCTGCTGCGCGAGGTTGCAGCGGCTGCTGAAGCTGCCGCTCACGGGCAGCTCGATCACGCAGTTCTGCACGGGGAAGCCCAGCACGCTGGTCACGACGCCATCCGGCTCAGGGACCTGGCCCATCACATCGTGCTCGATGGGGTCGCTCAAGTACTGCGTCATGTGCGAGGCAAGGGCGGTGGCCGGGAGGAGCATGGTCCAGGCCAACGCGACCGTCATCAGGATCCGCCAGTTCATCGTCGAGACCTCCCTTCGGGGGGAACGAGGCGAGCGTGCCGCATGGCCTGGCCTCCCAGGACCCAGGCGCCCAACCCCGGTACGTTGCCCCGTTACGGCGAAGGGGTTGATGAAGTTCCTTGGCAAGCCCTGGTCATGCCCAGGCCTAGACTAGAAAAACCCTCCGAGGACGAGCCCCACCTGGGCAACCCTGCGTGCCTGGGGGATGCCTCGGCCTCCCTCCGCTCCGCTGGGGCGCGAAGGAGGAAAAGGAGAAGGAAGGGGGCGCTCGCGCGCCCCCCTGGCGTTCGACCGCTCAGAGCACGTCCGGGATCGTCGGAAGCACGACCTCCACCGGCAGGTTGTACTGCGAGTAGACGTCGACGTCCGTGATGTTGTCGAACCCGGGCAGCTCCGCGCCGCGCGAGATCTGGGCGTTCACCCACAGGACCATGTCGTCGAACAGGTTGCCCTGGGGCCAGTAGATGAACGTCGTGCCGACGATCAGCGACGTGCCGTTGCAGGTCACCGGGATCTCCAGCGGGTCCACCGGGCCGGGGCCGTAGTTGAACACGCCCGGCGCCCCGAAGTTCGCGGGCAGCGGCCCGATCCCGCCACCGTAGTTGGCGATGGCGATGATCTGGGTGTCCAGGTTGCCGTCCTTCGGCGCCAGGAACATCGGACCCATGTTGGCCGAGTCGCAGGCTCCCTGCCACTCGCCGCCGCTCTCTTCGGCGGTGTAGTCCTGCGGGTCGTTGACGTTCCCGTCGAGGTAGGGGTTGCACTCGGCGGCGTCGTGGCTGCCCTTCGCCCCGCCCGCCGAACCCGCGTCCTTGTCGGTCGCGAAGTCGGCGCACGGGCCGAACGTGAAGCCACGGTAGCGCCACTGGCCGCTGTTGCGGGCCACGGTGCCGACCCAGCCGTCGCCGGCCGGGAATGCGTCCGCGGCGGCGGGGTAGGTCGCGCTGATCGTGCCGTACGCGTCGGGGAAGATCGACTCGTCCTGCGTGAACTTGTGGTCAGCCCACAAGCCCACGATGGCCAGGAAATAGTACCGGCCGGGGCCCATCGTGCGGCTGTGGTCCGTCGCCGGGCGCAGGGCCGGCAGGACGGTGCCGCTCTCGGGGTCGCTGTTCACGTTCACGTCGATGCTGAACCAGAAGCAGTACGTGCACGGGGGCGCGGCCACCGTGATCGGGAAGTCGGTGAACACCCCACGCACTTGCTGGAGGTCCGCCCATCCACGTGAAACCTGCTTCGGGCCCGAGGGCGTCGACACGATCGTGTTCGCGTAGTCGCGGTACGCCGGCTGCGAGGGGGCCGCGGTGTGCACGTTGCAGAAGCCGCGGTGGGCCGCCTCGTCGCTCTCGGCGTCGTGGTCGGCCGTCGGGTTCCTGCTGTCGCCCACCGGGAAGATGGCGGCGTTCTCGCAGTTCGTGTGCGCCACGCCGACGTAGCTCTCGGTCAGCGTGTGGGTCACGCCGGCCGCGTCCTTGTACGAGGCGCTGCCGACGTTGGGCTCACGGCTGTAGCCGTTGTCGAGGAGCTGGTCGTCCAGCTGGCCCTGCAGCGGGCCCTGGGTGGTCTGGTAGACGGTGTTGCTGTCCACCACGCTGCTCTCGAGCTTCTGGACCGAGGGCGTCGTCTCGCGCACGACGATCCAGTTGCTGCGCAGCGTTTCCTTCAGGCCGCCGTCCGGGCACTCCACGTCGGGGGTCGCCGGGTTGCAGTCCGGGCCCACGAGGAGCTCCTGCGCGGCCGGGCTGATGGTCGGGTAGCGGTCCACGTCCACGAAGGTGCACGCACCGGTGGTGCCGGGCGTCTTCTGGATGTCGAAGCCTGTGACATCCTGGTTCGGCGCGCAGTTGACGCCGGTGATGATCACCATCGTGACCAGCATGCCGTCGTCGCCGTAGTAGCTCGAGTCGCCGCCCAGGTAGCCGGACCATTGGCGGGCCGTGTCGTCGTTGTCCTCCCCGCCGTCGCCGGTGCGGTCGTGGTACGTCGCGTCGTAGCCACGGTAGTTCTGGGGGCCGAGCAGGTCGTCGCCGTTGCCGAAGTTCGGCGTGTTGTCGATATCGTCGCAGGTCGGCGGGTCGCTGCAGTTCAGCGGCGTGACCGTGTTGATCCAGAAGAACAGCGGCTGGTTCAGCGGCTGGTCGCCCAGGTGGCCATTGCCGTGGTGGTTGCCGGGCCAGATCCACGAGGTCATGGACGTGCCCGCGCAGCCGTTGAAGTCGTTGGGGTCCGCGCACGGCGCGCCGGGCGGGGTGAGGTTGGGGTTGCCATCCTCCTTGCAGATGCCCACCGCGATGGCGTCGGGGTTGCGCGGGCCTTCGAAGCTCACGCACGCGCCGAGCCAGGTGAACTCGTTGATGCCGGCGTCGCCGAAGGGGTGGCAGTTCAGGCAGTGGTCGAGGACGCCGTTGCCGTTGACGTCGTTCCACTCACCGTACCACGCCCACAGGAAGTGCTGCGTCGGGACCACCGACTGCGCGAGGGCCGAGCTGCTCGGCGCGGGCGCAGGGGCGTTGGGGATCGCCGGGAGCACGACGCCGCTCGCGGGGCTCATGCCGCCGCGCTGCAGGTCGATCAGCAGCTGGTTCATGTCGATGACGACGGTCGGGCCGCCCGTGCCGGCGTTCTGGACGCTGTCGAAGTCCAGGTGGTCGTCCAGGAAGCGGATCGTGCCCGCGTAGCGCCCGGGCTGGCAGCCCGTGCCGAGGCCGAGGGTACGGCAGATGCCCTTCTCGCTGACGGGCGGGGCGATCTTGCCGGGGCCGGTCTGCTGGCCGACGACCGGCGCGAAGACGCCGTTGGGGCGCAGGCCGATCTCGTACAGGCCGCATTGGCCGTCGAGCTTGCGGAGCGGCACCGGGGGTGCCGCGCCGTCGTTGTCGCCGGTGCAACCGGGCGCGATCGCGCCGGTCGGCTGCAGGCCCGTGCCGGTCGCTTGCTGCGCCAGCGAGCAGCGGCCGCTGAAGCTGCCGCTCACGGGCAACTCCACGACGCAATTCTGCACGGGGAAGCCGAGGACGCTGGTGACAACGCCGTCCGGCTCCGGGATCTGACCCTGGAGGTCTCGCTCCAGGGGATTGTTCGCATACTGGCCCATGTGGGAAGCCAGTGCCGTGGCCGGGATCGCCATCGTACAGGCGAGGCCGACCGCCATCAAGATGCGCCAGTTCATGTCGGTGTCCTCCTTCGCAGAAGGCACGGCGCGAGGGCCAGGTCCCCTCTTGGGGAACGTGGCGCCTGGAGCCTCCCTGCCTCCCCGAGGCCGGCAACCTACCGGCCCCTGACGGGGGCTCGAAGGCGAAAGCGCCCCTTAAAGTCTTTCATGGCACCGTATCCCGGGTGCGCGAGATCGTCTAAAGGGTTGTTGGCGAGACGCCGAAGCTGCGCAGGAAACGGTGCGGCGGCGGCCACCGGCCAGGGACGCTCGCGGGAGCGTCGATCGGGGCGCTCGGACGCACGCCGCCGAGGCCAAGCGGCATGCAAACGTTCTTGCCGCGCTCCCGTGTTGCGCGCCCCGGTGAGCCGTTGGCCTTGAACAGCATGCTGCTGCTCGGCATCCTCCTCGTGGTGGTGCCGTGGGCGATCATCCTGGTGGACGCGATCGCGCTCGGCCTCAACTTCATGCTCGGGCTCACGATGCTCATGGTGTTCTCCGTCGGCCTGCTCTTCATGGCCGCCATCGCGCCCGAGGCGTAGCATGGCGCTGTGGGCGTTCGAGGGCCGCCGGCCCGTGATCGGCGAGGGCACGTTCGTGCCCGAGAGCGCGGATGTCGTCGGCGACGTGCGCCTCGGCGAGGGCTGCTTCGTGGGCATGGGCGCGCGGTTGCGCGGCGATTACGGGACAATCTTCATCGGCGACGAGACCTCCGTGCAGGAGAACGTGGTCATCCACGCGCGCGCCGGCGAGGCCACGCGCGTGGGCAAGCGCGTGCAGCTCGGCCATGCTTGTGCGCTGCACAACTGCGTCGTCGAGGACAGCGCCGTCATCGGCGTGGGGGCGGTCGTGAGCGACTACGCCGTCGTGGGCGAGTGGGCCATCGTCGCCGAGGGCGCCGTGGTGCGCACGGGCCAGCGCGTCGAGCCGCGCACCGTCGTGGGCGGCGTGCCCGCCAAGGCCCTCGGGCCCGTGACGGAGGAGCACCAGAAGCTGTGGGACGCGTACAAGGACACCTACGCGGACCTCGCGCGGCGGCGCTACCCCGCCGGGCTGAAGCGCATCGGATGACCGCACTCCGAACAAGAACCCATGCGCAAACCAGCGGTTAGCCCGTCGGGGGCGCCTGATGCCATGGGGCTGGATGCCTCGTGGGCGGAGCGTGTCACGATCCCGGCCGCGGCAACCGGTCGGTCCACGGGGAGAAACCATGCCGCAGCAGGAGCAGCCAGGGGTCGGGCTCCAAGTCCTCGGCGAGGACGAGCCGGCCTTCCTCCGGTCGGTCGGGCGGGCCGACGAAGACCCATCCTCCCGCCGCGAAGTCGAGCACCTCGAGGTCCTCGCGCGACCCTTTGAGACGCACGCGGAGCGTCATCGCCGCACCTGCTCCAAGGCGCGTCGGAGCTTCTCGGGATACGCCGAAGCCAGCTCGACGTACTGCGCGATGTCGTGCAGGCGTCCGCGGCCGTCGTAGAAGCCCTCGCCGTGGAGCCTGTACTCGAACTCGATGTAGTCCCGCAGCAACGACGTGCCCGCGCGCCGGTCCAGCGCGGCGAGTGCCTCGCGTCGGAGATGATGCGCGCCGGGCCCGGTCGCCGTGATGCCGGCGATCCGGTTGGTCTCCTCTACGACGTAGCCCCACGCCTTCTCGGCAGCCTGGCGCTGCGTGAGGTGGGCCTCGACGGGGTCATGGGTGGACCGCGCGCGTTCGAGCTCGCGCCGCGCATGGACCAGCAGGTCGGACACCACCGCCCACAGTCGGCGGCGCGTGATAAAGAGTTTGCCACACGGGCCGAACGTCGCGACGGGGCGCCTGCACGGGAACACGGGAACGCCGGAAAGGTTTCATGGTGCCCAGCACGCATGGCCGCGCGTGCGGGACGTCATCGAGGACGAGCTGCGCGGCCCGAGCGTCCTCAAGGACGCGGGCAAGCTCAGCTTCGACTGGCTCCCCGACGATTTGCCAGGCAGGGAGCCGGAGCTGCGCTCGCTGGCCCAGCTGTTCCGCCCGCTGCTCCAGGGCGCGACGGCGCAGCACGCGCTCCTCACGGGCCCTGTCGGGGTGGGCAAGACCGCCGTCGCGAAGTACTTCTGCCGCAGCTTCCAGCGCGTCGGGGCGAAGCAGGCGCCGCCCCTCGAGGTGCAGTGGGTGGCGATCAACTGCCGCAAGCGCTCCACCACGAGCGGCGTGCTCATCGGGGTCCTGGACCACCTCTTCGGCCGCTTCCCAGACCGCGGCTTCAGCGTGGACGAGATGCTGAAGAGCATGCACCAGAAGCTGGAGCCAAGCCAGACCAAGCTGCTGGTGGTGCTCGACGAGGCCGACGTGCTGCTGCGCCGCAGCGGGCCTGATTTGGTCTACCTGCTCACGCGCTTCAACGAGGAAGCAAGACATGCCCAGCACGGCGTCTCGCTGCTGCTGGTGAGCCAGCAGGACGTGCGCCCGCTGCTCGACGAGGCCTCGGCCTCGACCCTCAAGCTCACGCATCACCTCCCGCTGCAGCGTTACTCCCAAGCGCAATTGCAGGTCATCGCGCGCCAGCGCGTCGAGGTGGCCTTCCATCCGGGGGTCGTCGCGGAGGAGGTCGAGGAGCTCGTGGCCGACATCGCCGCCGAGCAAGGCAGCGCCCGGCGCGTGCTCGAGCTGCTGGAGGGGGCCGCGCGCGCGGCCGACACGGAGCGCGCCAAGGTGGTCAGCGCGGAGCACGTGCGCGCCGCCAAGGCGGACGTCGAGTCCGTGGTCACGGAGAGCAAGCTCCGCGATCTCGACAAGCACCACAAGCTGGCCTTGCTGGGCATCGCGCGCGCGCTGCGCGGCGGCGACGCGTACGCCGTCACGGGCAGAGCGGAGGAGAACTACCAGGTCGCCTGCGAGGAGCACGGCGAGGAGCCGCGCGGCCACACGCAGTTCTGGACGTACATCAAGGACCTGCAGGCTTCGGGGCTGGTGGACGCGAAGCGGAGCGGCAAGGGCGTCGCCGGCACGACCACCATCATCAGCCTGCACGACATCCCCGCGCGCGTGCTCGAGGAGCGGCTGCTCCGGCTGCTCGGCTAGCCGCTCAGCGCTTCTTCGCGCCGAGCTTGCCGCCGGCCAGCGCGAAGCGCGCCAGCAGGGCCTCGATCTGGATGCGCTCGCTGGCGCCCTCGACGAGCCGGAAGTCCGCCTCGCCCACGCGGTCCACGAGATCGACCTTCACATCGTCCGGGATCGGCAGCTCGAACACCGCGCGGTGCACCTGCTTGAGCACGTCCTCGCCGCTCAGGCCATAGGTCACGAGCATGGTGTCGAGGGCGTCGCGGGCCTTGAGGAAGTCTCCCTTGAGCGCGCTCTCGAGCATCGCCTTGACCTCCTCCGGGCGCGCGGTCGCGGTCACCTTGTAGATGCTCTCCTCGGTGACCTCCTTGCCGAGGCTGCCCGCGACCTGCAGCGTGTTGATGGCGCGGCGCATGTCGCCCGACGCGACGTACAGCAGCGCCTCGAGGCCGTCCTTGCTGACCTCGAGCTTCTCCTCCTTGGCGACCTTGCGCACCATCTTCGTGATGTCCTCGGGCTTCAGGGGCCGGAAGCGGAACACGGCGCAGCGGCTCTGGATCGGCTCGATGAGCCTGCTGGAGTAGTTGCAGCTCAGCACGAAGCGCGCCGTGCCGGCGAAGCGCTCCATGGTGCGGCGCAGCGCGCTTTGGGCGTCATCGGTGAGCGCGTCGGCCTCGTCGAGGAAGATGATCTTGAACGACGCGCCGCCCAGCGGGGAGGTGCGGGCGAACTCCTTGATCTTGCCGCGCACGACATCGATGCCGCGCTCGTCGCTGGCGTTCAGCTCCTGGAAGTTCTGACGCCAGTCCTCGCCGAACAGCTCGCGCGCGAGCGCGATGGCGCTGGTGGTCTTGCCCGTTCCAGCAGGGCCTGCAAAGAGCAGGTGCGGCATGTTGCCGCTCTTGACGTACGCCTGCAGCCGAGAGGTGACCTCCTCCTGGCCGACGACGTCGGCCAGCTTGAGGGGACGGTACTTCTCGACCCAGATCTCGTCCATCGGCGGCCGCATGGCGGCTGAGGGTCATGAAGCCGCCGGGCCCTCGGGGCGGAGGCGCGCCACCGCCAACGCTTTGTGCAACCAGCCTGCTCGCCCCGCGTGCCCGCGGCCATCGAAACGCGTCGCCTCGCGCGGTCCTTCGGCGAGGTCCAGGCGCTGCGGAGCCTCGACCTCGTGGTGCGGCCGGGGGAGGTCTACGGCTTCCTCGGCCTCAACGGCGCGGGCAAGAGCACGACGCTGAAGATGCTCACCACGCTGCTCAAACCCACAGGCGGCTCCGCCGCGGTCGGCGGGCACGACGTGGTCACCGAGCCCCTCGCCGTGCGGCGCAGCATCGGCGTCCTCGGCGAGTTCGAGGGGGCGCCGCAGCCCTCCTGGACGCCCGAGGAGTACCTGCGCACCTTCGCGGCGCTGCGGGGCATGCCGCGCGCCGAGGGCCGCCGCAAGGCCAGCGCGCTGCTCGACCGGCTCGGCCTCGGCGCGTGGGGCAAGGTGCCCGTCGGGACCTTCAGCAGCGGCATGAAGCGCAAGGTGGAGCTGGCGCGCGCGCTGCTGCACGACCCCGCGGTGCTGTTCCTCGACGAGCCGACGCGGGAGCTCGACCTGCCCAGCAAGGCCGACATCTGGAAGCTCCTGCACGCGGCCGCGCGCGAGCGGCGCGCGACGGTGTTCCTCTGCAGCCACGATGTCCTGGAGGTCGAGGAGCTGTGCGACCGCGTCGGGGTGGTGTGGCGCGGCCGGCTCGCGCACGAGGCGCCCCTCCACGCCCTCGCGGCGAGCAACGTCGTGCGCATCGAGACCTCCTCCCCCGAGCGCGCCCTCGCTGCGGCCAAGGCCCTCGCGGGCGTGCGCGAGGCGTGGCGCGAGGACGGCGCCGTGCGCGCCGCGCTCGCGCCGGGCGCGCGCGCATCCGAGGTGCTGCGTGAGCTCGTGGTCGCGGGCGTGCCGGTGGACAGCTTCGCGCGCGAGCAGCGGCTGGCCGAGCGGCTCGCCTCGCTGATGCAGCACGGAGGCGCCGCCGCATGATGGCCGCCCTCGTCGCGACGGAGCTGCGCAAGCTGCAGCGCGAGCGCACCATCGTGGTCCTCGCGGCAGCCCTGCTGACCGTGCTCGCCCTCGTCAGCGTCCTCGCGTCGCACGCCGAGCTGCGCATGTACCTCTTCATCGCGTACGTCCTCGTGCCGCTGTTCACCACGGCCTCGGCGGCGGTCCTCGTCTCGGGCGACCGGCAGACGGGCTATGCTGCTGTGCTGCACACCGCGCCGGTCACGCCCATGGCGTACCTCGTGGCGAAGTTCGTCGCGGCCCTCGTGTTCAGCCTGTTCGCCATCGCGCTGACGGTCCCGCTGCTGCTCCTGCTCGCGCTGCATGCTGGAGCCGCGGCGCTCGGGACCGTCGTGCCCTACCTGGGGGCAGGAGCCCTCCTCGCGGTCTTCGGCGCGGCGTTGGGGCTGCTGATCTCGTGCTCGGTCGGCCGGCGCGGGCTCATGCCGAGCGCCTTCGCGGGGCTCGCGGCGGCCTTCGGCCTCGCGCTGGCGCCCGTGTTCCTCCTGTTCCTGCCGCCCAGCCTCGCGCAGGTCGGCCTGCAGCTGGCGCGCCTCTCGCCCGTCGTGGCCATCTACGAGGGCGCCCCGCCGGCGCCGCGCGACTGGGCGACCCCGGCCGGGCTGGAGGGCTACGCGCTCGTGGGCTACTTCACAGCCGTGATGGTCGCGATGGGCTTCGTCGTGTACACGAAGCTCCAGAACGCCGACGGCTGGGACGCGCCGCGCGGGGCTGGCATCGCGGCGGGGCTGGTGGCCGTCGTGCTCATGGCCGCCCCCCTCGCGGCCCTCGCGCCGCCAACGCCCGAGCCCGCCGACGCTGGCCAAGCCGCGGCGTTCCCGCCAGCGCCCGGCCTGGGCAGGGTCGACGTCACCCTCGCCTCGCTCGACGGCGGCCCACCTGCGGCGCTGGCCGTCGGGGTGCCGACGACGTACCGCGTCGTGGTCGAGCGGGGCCCGGGCAGCGAGGAACCCCTGACCAACGCGCGGCTCGAGTTCATCCCCTCGGGGAGCGCCCTCCTGCGGTTCGACCCTCCCGTCCTCGACCTCGGGACGTTCCCCGCGCCGTCGGCCTGCGACCCGCAGGCCCGGGCACCTTGCGGCGGGTTTGCAGCGCGCGACGCGGTCGTGGCGGTCACGCTCGAGCAGGTGCCTCGGCTCCATGGCGGCCCGTCGAGCCTGCGCGTGCGGATGGTCACCGACCAAGGCACGGCCCACGGCTTCGTGCAGGTGGAGTTCGCCCCGACCGGGTACGCGGAGTGGCAGTCGCTCGCCGTGGGGCTGGGGACGCTGGGCCTCGTCGCGGCGCCCCACGCGCTGCGCCAGGCGACCCTCGGCCGCCGGGCCGAGCCCGCCGGGGCGCGCCCAGCGCGTCCCGACCCACCATCGCCCCCGGCGGCGGCAACGACGTTCACGCGCCTCCGCTAGGCGGGGGAAGGCTTTCATGCTCGCGGACGCGTGACGCCCCGTGGCCCCCGACGCCATCGCCCTCGCCCAAGACCTCGTCCGCGCCGGCGCCGATGCGAGTTGCAAGGCCGCCGTCGAGATCGTGAAGGCGCGCTGCAAGCGCTGGCGCGTCGTCGAGGGCGAGGGCTTCGTGTGGGTCCAGGCGAGCCAGCGCGCGGGCCTCGTCCTGAGCGGGCACGTCGATGTCGTGCCCGCGGGCCAGGGTTGGACGCGGGCCCCGTTCAGCGGCGACCTCGCGGACGGGGACGTGTGGGGCCGTGGGGCTTGCGACATGAAGGGCGCCATCGCGGCCATGCTCACGGCCGCGGAGGAAGTGGGCGACGGCGATTGGGCGCTCGCATTGACCCTCGACGAGGAAACCGGCATGGGCGGCGCGCGCAACCTCGCGCGGGCTGGGGCGCTCGAAGGCGCAGACCTCGTGGTGGTGGGCGAGCCCACGGACCTGGACCTGGGCGTGGCGCACCGCGGCGTGCTGTGGGTCGAACTCGAGACGAAGGGGAAGGCGGCCCACGGCTCGCGCCCGCAGGAAGGCGAGAACGCCATCACGAAGATGGTGCGCTTGCTCCAGAGCGTCGAAGGCTTCGCGCTGCCGGAGAAGCACGCGCTCGTGGGCGGCAGCTCGCTGAACCTCGGGGTGCTCCGCGGGGGCGAGGCGGTGAACATGGTGCCGCCCTCGTGCACGGCGCAGTTGGATCTGCGCGTGCCGCCGCCTGCGAGCACGGCGGGCGCGCGCAAGGGGCTCGAGGCCGCGCTGGCGAAGGGCGGCATCCCCCACGGGCTGCGCATCCTCAGCGAGCACGCGCCCTTCGAGACGCGGCCGAGCCCGCTCATCGACCGCGTGCGCCACGCGCTGCGCGAGGCCCACCCCGGCGCGACGGACATCGGCTTGCCCTACGGGACCGAGGCGAGCGTCTACCAGGCCTTCGCGCCGTGCGTCGTGACAGGGCCGGGCGAGCTCGCGCGGATGCATGCCTTGGACGAGCGCGTGAGCATCGCGCAGGTGCGCGCGGCGACGCGGTTCTACCGTTCCCTGCTGGAGGCCTGGGCGTAGCGCTGGCTTCAAGTATCCCGGGGCCTTGTGCGCCCCGATGGCCCAGGTCCGCCGCGCCGCCCGCGAATACGCTCCCGCGCAGCTCGAGGTCGCGGTGCAGGCGCAGTGGGCCGAGACCCGCGCGCACGAGAAGGTGCGCAAGGCGCGCTCCAACGGCAAGAGGTTCTACTTCATCGACGGCCCGCCGTACACGAGCGGCCACATCCATCTGGGCACAGCATGGAACAAGGTGCTGAAGGACAGCGTGCTCCGCTGGAAGCGCATGAAAGGCTTCAACGTGCGCGACCAGGCCGGCTACGACATGCACGGCCTGCCCATCGAGGTCAAGGTGGAGAAGGAGCTGGGCATCCACAACAAGCAGCAGATCGAGGCCATGGGCGTGGACAAGTTCGTGGCGAAGTGCCGCGCCTTCAGCACCGAGTTCCTCGACGTCATGACGAAGGAGTTCCAGCAGCTGGGCATCTGGCTGGACTGGGACCACCCGTACATGACGATCCGCAACAGCTACATCGAGGGCGCGTGGGGCTCGTTCGCGGCAGCCCACCGGAAGGGGCTGGTCTACCAGGCGCAGCGCAGCATCGCGTGGTGCTGGCGCTGCTCGACGGCCCTCGCGGCCGCGGAGCTGGAGTACGCGGACCGCGAGGACCCCTCGCTGTACGTCAAGTTCCCGCTCCATGGCAAGCCGAACGAGTTCCTCGTGATCTGGACCACCACGCCTTGGACCCTGCCGGGCAACGTCGCCATCGCGGCCCATCCTGAGCTGGGGTACGCGCGCGTGCAGGCGCGGCGCGGCGGCAGGGACGAATTCCTGTGGGTCGTGGACACGCAGGTCGAGCACCTCGTGCAGCTCGGGCGCTACGACGAGCACTTCGTGCTCGAGACGCGCAGCGGGCGGGAGCTGGAAGGCTGGCGGTACGATCATGTCTTCGCCGAGGAGGTGCCGCACCACCGCGATCCCGGCGAGAAGCGCAACCGCGTCATCCTCGGCACGCACGTGACGGCCGACAAGACGGGCCTCGTGCACACGGCGACCGGCTTCGGCGCGGAGGACTTCGAGATCGGCCAGCAGGTCGGCATCGCCGCCTTCTGCCCCGTGGACGAGGCCGGCGTGTACACGGCCGAGGCGGGCGTGTTCGCGGGCCAGTTCGTCAAGGACGCCGAGTACGAGATCACGGAGCTGCTGCGCGGCCGGGGCGCGCTCCTGCAAGCTGGCACCGAGACGCACAGCTATGCCCACTGCTGGCGCTGCAAGAACCCGATCATCTACCGCGCGACGGAGCAGTGGTTCCTCGAGGTCACGAAGGTCAAGGACCGCATGCTGCAGGAGGTCGAGCGCGTCACCTGGACGCCGGCCTGGGCCGGCAGCGCGCGCCAACGCGATTGGGTCGAGGGCGCGCGGGACTGGTGCGTGTCGCGGCAGCGCTACTGGGGGATCCCGATCCCCATCTGGCAGTGCGGTCAAGGCCACGTCGCCGTCGTCGGCAGCGCCGCGCAGCTGCGCGCGGAGGCGCGGAACTACAAGGACGTGCTCGCGCGGTACAAGGCGCAGTTGCACGTGCCAGAGCTCGAGCAGCGGCTGCAGAGCAAGCCCACGAAGGAGATCGACCTCCACCGCCCCTGGATCGACGAGGTCGTGCTGTCCTGCAAGCAATGCAAGGGCGACATGCGGCGCGTGCCCGACGTCTTCGACGTGTGGTACGATAGCGCGTGCGCGTCGTGGGCGCAGCTGGGATGGCCAGCCAACCAGAAGGACTTCAAACAGTGGTGGCCCTGCGACTGGATCGTCGAGGGCCTTGATCAAACGCGAGGCTGGTTCTACTCGCAGCTCGCGGCGGGCGTGACGGCCTTCGGCAAGGTGCCCTACGACAGCGTGCTGATGCACGGCTTCGTGCACGACGAGCAGGGCCGGCCGATGAGCAAGAGCCTGGGCAACATCATCCCGCCGGAGCAGGTGATCCAGAAGCACGGCGCCGACGCGTTCCGGCTCTACATCCTCAGCACGTGCCCGCCGTGGGAGGACGTGCACTTCAATTGGCAAGGGGTCCAGAACGCGCAGCGCGCGCTCAACATCCTGTGGAACGTGCACGTCTTCGCCACGCACGCCATGGACGGCCAAGACCCGGCGCGCATCCCCGCCGCGAAGGCCGCCAAGGGCCTGCGCGCCGAGGACCGCTGGCTGCAGAGCCGCGTCGCCACGCTGGCCAAGGAGGTGGACGAGGCCTTCGCGGCCGGCGAGCTGCACAAGGCCGCGCGCCTCCTGCAAGGGTTCGTGCTCGACGACCTCTCGCGCTGGTACGTGCGCCTCGTGCGCGACCGCGTGAACCTCGACGGCGCGCCCCCCGCGAAGCTCGCGGCGCTGCGCACGCTGCACGGAGCGCTGCTCGACACGGCGCGGCTCCTGGCGCCGATCTGCCCGCACATCACCGAGGCGATGTACCGCGACCTCGGCGGCAAGCTGCCCACGCTGCACCTCGAGCCGTGGCCCAAGACCGCCGGCCGCAAGCCCAAGCTGGAGCTGCAGATGGCCGCGGCGCGCGCGATCGTGGACGCGGCGATGGCCGCGCGCGACAAGGCGCAGCTCAAGCTCCGGCTGCCGGTCGCGCAGCTCACGGTCGCGGGCACGCCCGAGGCCGCAGCGGCGGTGAAGGCGCTGCACGGCTTGGTCGGGGACATGACCAACGCGAAGCGGGTCGTGTTCGCAGGCGCGCAGTGGGAGGGCCTCGCGCTCACGGCGCAGCCCGACCGCACCAAGATCGGGCCGACGTTCAAGGGCCACGCGCCCAAGGTCATGGACGCGTTGCGCGCAGCGCGCCCCGAGGTGCTGCGGGAGGCGCTGGGAGCCGGCAGCTACCAGATCGAGGTCGAAGGCGCGACCTTCGAGATCGCGCCCGAGATGGTCAAGTTCCAGACCGCGCTGCCACCCGGGGTGGTGGGCGCGGAGTTCGCGGGCGGGTCGGTCTACCTCGACACGGAGATCACGCCCGAGCTCCAGGCCGAGGGCCTCGCGCGCGAGGTCGTGCGCCGCATCCAGGAGACGCGCAAGGAAGCTGGCTTCGAGCGCGCGCAGAAGGTACGCACGGAGCTGGGCTTGATGCCGGAGAGCGCCCGCCTGCTGCAACCGTGGATGGACCGGATCGCCGCCCAGACACGCTCCGCATCCCTCAAGGTCGTGGACAAGCCGAGCGGGAAGCACGTGAAGGAGTGGGACGTCGAGGGCGAGCGCGTCGTGGTGGGGCTGGCTTAGTCACGCCACATCGGGAAGGGCTTCTTGCCCTCGCGCTTGCGGCACCAGTTGATGTAGAGCTGCTCCCACGGCCACGAGCCGGTGAAGAACAGATGCTCGACCCCCTCCTCAAACTCTTCCCAGGAGCGCACGGGCATCCTATCCACCTCGTTCGGCCTTAAGCGTATCGGCATCGGCGTCGAGGAGCTTCATCTCTTGGAGGAACCTCCGCCGGTGCTGGCCGCGGCGCAACAAGGCGAGCAGCAGCAGGGCGAGCGATGCGGCGAGCGAGACGACCACGCCTCCAGGGCCGATGGTGCGCGTCGTGTAGGCGATCAACGTCAGCGGCAGGGCGGCAATGGCGCCCGTTTGCGCGGCCTGCCACGGACTGACGCCTTCGTGGAACGTTGCGACGAGCGTGTCTTTTCGAAAACCGAGCATCGCCAGCTCGACCTCCCGATCGGCCACGATCAAGTTGGATTGGGCGCGGGGTCATCAACCCTTTCCGGCGTTCCCGTGTTCCCGATCAGCCCCGCAACCTTGATGGCCCCGCACCCGCTCGCCCGCCCATGCCCGCGCCGCGCCTCCCGGCCAAGCCGCCCCGCGAGTCGCAGAGCGAGATCGTCGAGCAGGTCTTCCCCCAAGACGCGAACCACGTCGGCAACGTGCTCGGCGGCCGCGTCGTGCACCTCGTGGACATCGCCGGCGGCCTCGCGGCGATGCGGCACGCGGGCCGCGTGGTGGTCACGGCGCGCATCGGCGAGCTCGAGTTCCGCGAGCCCATCCGCGTGGGCGAGTTCGTGGTCGCGCGCGCGAGGGTGGTCTTCGCGGGCCGCACGAGCGTGGACACGCTCGTCGAGGTCTTCGCCGAGAACCCCCTCACGCGCCAGCGCCGGCTCACCACCGTGGCGAGCGTGACGTACGTCGCAATCGACGACCGCATGCAGCCGGTGGAGGTGCCGGCGGTCGCGCCCGAGGGCGACGACGAGCGCGCGGCCTTCGAGGAGGCGCGGGCGCGCTACGAGCAGCGCAAGCGGGGCGGTGCAAGAAGGAACGCGAGGTGACGTGGGCGTCACGGACTTTTTGGCAGACCCTCGCCGCGATCGCGCGGAAGTTCATGCAAGTAGTGACTCTTCGAGCCGTGGCTAGGAATAGACGCGCCCGCTTGGCGTGTTTGCAGGGGCCGTCGGAATCCCCCAACGCCTCCTGAGGGCTCCTGCGCGGCGGCCGGCCGCCCCCCAAAAGACCGGCCGCCCAAGCGCCGCGCCGCCCATCTGCCCCGATTCTTGGCGGCTGCGGACCCTGCTCTCCGAGCGCGCGCCAGGGCCCGATCTCCGTACAAGGCGGCCCCTGGTACGAACAAATAAATACTCGCCTCCGTGTTGGACGATTCGGGGCGAATCGCATGGAGTCGCGCAAGGTCCAGAAGGTCGGCGCGTCCACCTTGAGCGTCAGCTTGCCGAAGGACTGGGTCGAGCGCTGGGGGATCCACAAGGGCGACGTCGTGCTCATCGAGACCGTCAAGGACGGCTCGCTGCGGGTCACGAGCAGCAAGGAGGGCCAGGGCGAGGCGCGGCCCGAGCAGGAGTTCGTGGTCAACGCGGACCTGTGCGACGAGCCCGGCCTGCTGGGCAGGGTCGTGGTGGGCAACTACGTCGTCGGCCGCGACATGATCCGCATCAAGAGCAAGACGCGCATCAAGAGCCACCACATCAGCGAGGTGCGCGCGGCCGCGGCCAAGCTCATGGGCCTCGGCATCATGCAGGAGACTCCCGACGAGATCGAGCTGCAGTGCAGCGTCGACCCCGGACGCTTCCCCATCGAGACCGTCATGAAGCGGCTCTACGTCATCGGCGCCACGATCCACCGCGAGGCCGTCGAGTCGCTGGTCAAGGGCGACGCCGCGCTGGCCAAGGACGCGGTCAGCCGCGAGGACGAGGCCGACATGATGTACTGGCTCATCCTGCGCCTGCTGCTCATCGCGCAAACCGACCCCGTCATGGCCGAGCGCATGGGGCTCAAGGAGCAGCTGCCGATCGTGGGCAACCGCCTCATCGCCAAGGCGCTGGAGAACGTGGCGGACTACGCCGAGATCATGGGCAAGAACACCCTCGAGATCCTGGAGCAGGGCAAGAAGGTGGACGGCAACCTCCTGGAGCACTACCGCCGGGTGGGCGAGGCTTCCGGGAAGGTGGTCGCGGACGCCCTGGCGGGCGTCTTCACCCACGACGTCAAGCTGGCCAACCGCGCCATCGAGAACGCGGCGCAGATCGAGCAGGATGCGGAGAACTTGGCCGCGGAGGTGCATCAGAAGGTGCGCGACCCTGTCCTGGTGGCCAACCTGCGCGCCATCGCCTTCGCGATGCGCCGCGTCGCCGAGCACGGCTCCGAGATCGCGGTCATCGGCATCAACCGCTACCTCGAGCGCCCGAGCGCCATCTGCAAGCCAGCCGACAAGGACGGCAAGTAGTCGAGCGGCGGCGTGACCTTCATGCCACCCCAGGCCTCTGGCGCCCGCATGCAGGGCCGCGTCGCCCGCGTCCACGCCAAGCCGCGCACGCCGGGCGAGCACGGATTGCCCAAGCAGGCGGTGCCCGAGGCGCGCGTGACGCTGCACGGCGTCGAGGGCGACCACAACAACTGGCGCGAGGCCAAGAAGGCTGGCGATCCGGTTTATGGCCTGCTGCTCATGACATCCGAGGCCCTCGCGGCGATCCGCGCCGACGGCTGGCCCGTGCAACCGGGCGACATCGGCGAGAACCTGCTGATCGAGGGCGTGCCCTACGACGCCATGCAGCCGGGCACGCGCTGGCGCGCCGGCGAGATCGAGGTCGAGATCACCAAGGTCTGCGAGCCGTGCAGCAACTTGTATGCGCTGCCCTACGTGGGCGACGCGGGCGGGCCCGCGTTCCTCAAGGCCATGCTCGGCAGGCGCGGATGGTACGCGCGCGTGCTCCGGCCCGGGACGGTCCGACCGGGCGACGCGTTCGCGCGCGCGTGATCAGCGGAAGTCGTCGAGGCGCGCGGCCTTTGGCTTGGCCAACCGCTGCAGGGCGGCGCGGACGCGCCCTTCGTGGAACGCGCGCTCCCCGACGAGGAACGCCACCACCCCTTCGGGATCCGGCGCGCGGGGCGCGGGCGGTGCCACATCAACGACGCGAGGCGCCAGGAACTCGTCGCGGAGCGCGCGCCAGTCGCCGAGCGCATCCTGCACGGCCCCGGGCGCGGCGTCGAGGCTGCTCCACACCTTCAGGGCGGCGACCGCCTTCTTGGGCCCGTAGCCCCGCACGCCCTCGTGCAGGTCCGTGCCCACGAGCAGCGCAGCCTCCACGAGCTGGGCCCGGGTGAGGCCGAGGCGCGCGAGCTCCGCGCCGAGCTCGAGGATCTCGGGCGGCACGTCGCGGAACCTGCGTTGGGATGGCAGCCACTCCTTGCCTTGGAAGCTCAGGAACCTGAGCAAGCGCGGCGCGCCGTAGAGCAGCGTGTCGAAGTCCTTGCTCGCCGCGGCCCATGCGACGCCTTTGGCTGCGTAGTGCGCCGCCTGCGCCTCGGCGTCGCCGGGGGCTTCGATCCACGGCACGCCGAGCAGGTCGAGCAGCCGCTGCGCGTCCTGCACCATGGCGTGGGTCAAGCGTGTGCTGCTCACCGCCTTGCTCCACGCGTCGGCCAGGTCGCCGCGCTGGAGGGCCTGGACGCGCTGCTCCTCGGCCTTGGCGCGCGCGGCGCGGCGCTGGTCCAGCACGCGGCGCTTGCGCGGCGACGGCGGGCCGTCGAAGACATAGATGGGCCGCGCGCCGACCTCGCCCACGAGCCGCGTGAGCTTCATCAGCAGCCCGTTGAGGTGGCTCGTGACGTTCCCCTGCGGATCGGTGAGGTGCTCCCCGCCGCCGCGCCGCACGATGGCCAGGAACGGGTAGATCTCGGTCGGCGCGTCGAAGGCCAGGGTCTTGGAGCGCAGGTCGTCGAAGGTGATGGGGCGCGGCTGCAGCACCGCCGCGAGGTTGACGCCCACGCGCACCGATGCGTGACCGGGGCGCTAAGCCTTGCGCCGCCGCGCGGCCAGCGCGACCGCCGCGATGCCCGCGAGCCCTGCCAGGGCGCTGGGGCCGGGCGTGGCCTTGTCGGGGCCGAGGCTCTGCTCGTTCTGTGTCTGCTCGAGCGGCTGGCCGTCGGCGCCGGTGACGTTGCCCACGGGGCCCTCGATGGTCAGGCGGTCGAGCATCGTGCCGTGCCCGCTGCCGCAGAACACCGTGCACATGAACGTGTAGTTGCCCGGGCGCTCGGCGTGGAACGTCAAGGTCGTGACGAGGCCGTCGAAGAGCACCGTGCTCAGCGCGGGGTCGTAGCTCTGCAGGCTGAAGCCGTGCAGCGGCGCGACGATGTTCTGGTCCCACGAAGCGTTGGTGTCTCCGTGCGCGTGGGCCTCGTGGCCCTCGCCGGCGGTGCTGAGGGTCTCGTCGATGGTGAGCTGCAGGATGACCTGGGTCCCGTTGGGCACCACGATCGGCGCGCCGTGGAAGCCGAACTGGAAGGCCTTGAGCGTGAAGACCTTCGCGTCGGGGCTCTTCTTCGCCGCCGCGGCGAAGTCGAAGCCCTCGAGGGGCGCGATCGCCCATGGGCCCGCTTCCTTCGGGATGCTCAATTCCGAGAGGCTCGCCATGCGCAGGCGGAAGCCGATGCGGCTGCCCTGGTCGCCGCCGACGACGTATGCGATCGCGGGCAGCGCCTCGGTGTTGAGGCCGTAGTACGAGATCGCGACACCGATGGTGTCGCCGGGCGCGAGGGCCAGATCCACCTGGGGGATGAAGAGCCTGATCTGCAGGTTCTCCTCGCTAGGCGTCAGCACGCCACTGGCCACCTTCTGGAGGCTCGATGCGCCCTCGACGGGCTCGCCGTTGTGCAGGAGCTGGACGAGGAACGCGGCGCCCTCGGGCCCGCCGGCCACGACCGTGGGCGCGGTGACCTTGGCGAAGACTTCCACGAACACGGAGCTGTCGAGGAGGGTGTTGTGCGTCGCCTCGACGATCCACGCGACCGGCGCGGACTCGCCCGTCGGCATCGCGGGGCCCGCGGGGACCTCGGCGTTGCCGGCCGGCGCCACGCCCAGCCCGCCCGCGCCGTCGAGGTACAGGACCAGGGACTTGACCATGGGATTCGCGGGGCCATCGCTGCCGTGGCCGGCGTGGTCGCCCGCGGCCAAGGCCATGCCGGGCAGCAGCGCGGCCGCGACGAGGGTCAGCGAGATCAGCAGGACAGGCCCCGGCCTCATGCGCACCGCGCGGGCAGTGCGGCTGACGTTACTAATAGTTTGTGGCGGGGTCGGCGGTCGCCTTCGCGCGCTATCCGCGCGGCCACCGCGGGCGCGCGGGCTCCTCGTTCGCCGCGCGCCGCTCGGCCAGGTCGAGGGCCTCGAGCGCCATCGCGCTCGCGAGGTCCGCGCCGTGCTTGCGGTAGCGGTAGCACGCGCCGGGCGTGAACACGTAGAACACGCGGCAGTAGCGGTCCAGCACGATGCGCTGCCGGGCCTCGGCCGCCATCGCGACCAGGTCGTCGAGCCGCTCGACGTCGAGGACGCGCTCGCCTTCCTCGGGTGGCGCCACGGGGCCCTCGACCTCGACGAGCCAGTCGCGCACGCGCGCCGCATCGCCTGCGAAGGCCGCGTCGCGCGCGTCCGGGGGCGGCGAGGGCCGGCGGCGCGCGGCGAGCGCGACGGCGGCCGCGCCCGCCACGGCCAGGAGCGGCGCTAGCGGCGCGGCCGCGAGCCCCGCAAGGCCAGCCTGGTGCGCGCGCACGACGACGCGCTCGTCCGCGTGGGCGCGCGCGTCGCTCGCGGCGTCCGCGCCGGGCAACGTGTAGAGCGGCGGCGCGCGCTCCATCGGCAGGGTGAAGACGCTCGTGTTCTGGACGTGCCCCCAGGGCATCTGCGCGCCGAAGGTGACGCGCGCGACCAAGGTCCAAGCGGTCTCGGGCTGCTGCATGCCCAGCGTGGCCAAGGTCTCCCGGACCTCCGCGTCCGTCGCGGGAAGGTCGAGCACGCCCGCGAGGCCGATCCCTTGGCCAGCGGCCAACGTGGCGTTGGCGAGCTCGCGCTCGAGGGTCCAGTACGCGCGTCCGTCGGGGCCCAGCGCGCGCACCTGCACCACCAGGATCGCGCTCGCAGCGACGGGCGCCGAGGGCTCCTGGAGGACCCAGGTGAAGTTGAGCATGACCTGCGGGCTGATGGTGCTGAAGTAGCCGGGCTCGCCCATGCCGAGCAGCGTGCCGTTGGGGAACGCGGGCGAGGCGCGGACGACCGGCACCGCGTACGCGAAGCGCCCCTCCTCGACCCAGCGGTGCTCCTCCTCCGCGACCTGCGCGCGGTCGATGTGCGTGAAGGCCGACGCGCTCCACAGGGCGCCGATCGCCAACGCGGCAAGCCCCAGCGCGAGGGCTGCGCCGCGCCGGCGCCGGGCGAGGTCGCCGATGCCCCGGAGTCGATCGCGCGCGGCCATGCTAGCACGGCACCAGGCAATACTGGACGGTCACGGTGATGCTGGGGATCGTCGTGCGGAACCCGGTGGCGGTGCCGGTGATCTTGCCGGTGAAGGTGTAGGTGCCGGCCGCCTTCGGCGGACCGGTGAAGAGCACGCTGCACGTGCTGCCGACGGCGGTGTTCGCGGCGCAGTCCGTGAAGGTGGTGACCACGCCGCTCGGGTCGGAGGTCGTCGACCACGTGAACGTCGTCGTGACCTTGCCCTGGTTCGCAACGCGCACCCCCTCCTGGGCGACGTAGCCGGTCAGCAGCGACTTGATCGTGAAGGTGGTGATGCCGTCGTAGGCCGAGCCCGTCGCGACGACGCTGGCGCTGCTCGTCCGCGTCCCGGTCTTGCCAGCGTTGAAGGCCTGCAGGCCACCTTGCGCGGCGAGGAGCAGCACCGCGACGACCAGCAAGCCAAGCGACCACCGCGTCGAGCGCCTCAACGCCACGCACCTCCGGGGCCCAGCAGCGCGCGCAGCGGCAGATGCGCGACGCCGAGGCGGGCGAGGGCCAGGGCGAGCGCGGCGAGCAGCGCGAGGGCCGGCAGCAACAGCGGCAGCCCCGGCAGGGCGCGGTGCAGCGCCATGGTCGCGTCGTCGGGCAGCAGCGCGGGATAGCGCCACACGTGCACGCTGTCCTGCTGGAGGCCGCGGTCGGCGCCGGCGACCTCGCGCACCTGCGCGACGGCTGCGCTGCCCGCGCCGATGTGCATGGGCTGGGCAGGCACGCGCACGCGCGGCGTGCCGGGCTCGACGATGGCCAGCGTCGGCAGCAGCGGCAAGCTGCGCACCTCGACGTCGCGCGGCACGTCCGCGCCGGGCGTTGTGGACCGCACCTGCTCCGGCGGCGGTTCCTCCAGCACCACGAGGCTCACGGGGATCTCCTCGTGGAGCGCGCTGGCGGCCGCAGCGGCGACCGCCGTGAGGACGAGCAACGCGGCGAGCGCGGCGTGCTTGCCCTGCGCGCCCTGCGGCATCGCGCGGCGCATCGCGGCGGCAGCGCGGGCGCGCGCGGGCGTGCGCGGCTCGGGCGCGTCGGGCGCGCGGCGCGGCGCGAGCAGCAAGGCCGCGGCGGCCAACACGGCAAGCGCGGCCCCCAACTCGGCCGCGCCGATCCCGGCGCGCTCCGCCTGGCGGAGGAGCGCGGCGCCCTCGATGAACGGCACGCCGAGGCCCGGCGCCACGAGGGGTTGGCCGCCGAGGGCCAGCACGCGGCCCCGCACGCGGTCGGGGGTCACGAAGGGCTCGCCGGCCTGCTGGTCGCTCGCGGCGTTGGCATCGCCCTGCGTGGCCCAGCCCTGCGCGTCGCCGCCGACGATGCGGTGCACCGCGAGGGCGCCGCCGCGCAGCTCGGAGCTGTACACGACGATGTCCCCGAGGCCCAGCGCGCCCGGCAGCGGATCCACGAGGAACCCGTCGCCGATGCCGAGGACGGGGACCATGCTCGCGGACGAGGCGTAGCTCACGAGCGGCCGGCCCGCGAGGCCTGGCGCGAGGAGCAGCGCCACCACGACCGCCCCGCCCAGGCCGAGTCCGCGCGCGCGCTGGCGCGCGGTGCGGGTGGGCGGCGCGGGGGGCAGGCGGGCGCGCATGGGCTCAGCGGCTTCCCGTCACCTCGATGGTCCCGCTCACGGTGCTGCCCGAGGCGACGCTGTTCGCCTGGGTCATGATGCCCACGTACAGCACGCTGCCGACGGCCAAGGCCGTGGAGGTCGTGGACGTCGAGTAGCACGTGTTGTCCATGGCGCCGGTCGCGGTCTTGACGCAGGCCTTCACCGTGCCCGCGGTCGCGCTCGAGGCGACGACGACGTTGACCGACGCGGTGCCCTGGTTGGTGATCGTGAGGAGGTCGTCGAAGTAGTAGGTGCCCTCGGGGTTGATGCCCGTGCCCGTGGCGACGCCGCTGCCGAAGCTCACCACGACCTTGCCGCCCGACGTGGTCACGAAGCCTGCGTGGGGGCTCGCCGATCGCACCGCGAGCGCAAGGTAGGCTGAGGAGTCGCCGACGACGCTGGCCGACACGGTGCGCGTCCCGGTCGACGCGGCGTTGAAGGCGGACGCGGCCAGGAGGCCGGCGGCGGCGAGGGCGACGAGGATCAAGGCCAGGAACTTGGTGCGCAAACGGGGCACGCTCCGGCCACCGTTGGCCCGCTGTCCGTGATAAATCAAGTCGCAAAAGCTCATGGGGACCATCCCGCCGCGTGGTGGCAGGGCGCTGGGCCAGCCGGCCGAAACGGCCCTTCACCCGACCTTCCCGATCTCCTTCAGCGCGTCGGGATTCGCGAGCGCGCTCAGGTCGCCTGGGTCCTGCCCTGCCGCGATCGCGCGCACCGCGCGCCGCAGGATCTTCGCGTTGCGGGTGCGCGGCAGGTCGCGCACGAAGTGGATGCCTTTCGGGCGGAACGCCCTCCCCAGCGACTTCTCCACCGCGTCCGCGAGGCGGCGCTCGAGCTCCGCGCTCGGCGTGTGGGGCGGACGGAGGATCGCGTAGCAATGCACGACCTCGCCCTTCACCGCATCGGGCACGCCGACCGCGGCCGCCTCGGCCACCAGGCCCGTGTCCACGAGGATGCTCTCGACCTCCGCCGGCCCGACGCGCTTCCCCGCGATCTTGATGGTGTCGTCGCTGCGGCCATGGAGGAACCAGTGGCCGTCCGCGTCGACGGACGCGAAGTCGCCGTGGTACCACAGCCCCGGGAAACGGCTCCAGTAGGTCTCGAGGTAGCGCTCCGGGTCCTTCCACAGCCCGCGCGTCATGCCCGGCCAGGGCTCGCGGCACACGAGCTCGCCCACCTGGCCCGGGCCGACGGACTCGCCCTGGGCGTCCACGACATCGACCGCCATGCCGAAGCTCGGATGGCCGAGGGAGCAGGGTTTCAGCTCGTCGGCCGGCGTGGGGCTGAGGAAGCAGGCGCCGACCTCGGTGCCGCCGCTGAGGTTGATGATGGGCACCTTCCCATGGCCCACGTGGTCGAGGAGCCAGCGCCACGGCTCGGGGGTCCACGGCTCGCCGGTGGAGCCGAGGACCCGGAGCGAGGAGAGGTCGTGCTGCGCAGGCCACGTGTCGCCGTGCTTCATGAGCGCGCGGATCAGCGTGGGCGACACGCCCAACTGCGTGATGCGGAGCCGCGCGACCACGCCCCACAGCCGCCCGGGGTCGGGGAAGTCGGGCGCGCCGTCGTAGAGCGCGAGCGTGGCGCCGAGGGCGAGGCCGCCGACGACCATCCACGGGCCCATGATCCAGCCCATGTCCGTGACCCACATCAGCACGTCGCCCGCCCGCACGTCGCACTGGTGGCTCGCTTCCTGCGCGATCTTGACCGCGAAGCCGCCGTGAACGTGCACGCTGCCCTTGGGGCGGCCGGTGGTGCCGCTGGTGTAGATCACCATCCAGGGGGTCTCGCTGTCCACGGGCAGTGTGGGGCGCTCCGCCGCCTGCGCGGCCAGGGCGTCGTGCCACCACGCGTCGCGGCCTTCCTGCATCGGCACGTCGCGTCCGAGGCGGCGGACGACGAGCATGGCGGTCAGGTTCCCCAACAGCAACGCGGCCTCATCGGCGACGGGCTTCATGAGCACGGGCTGGCCCTTGCGCCAGAAGCCGTCGGCTGTGATCAGCACCTTCGCGTCGGCGTCGCGCAGCCGCTTGACGATGGCGTCGGCGCCGAAACCGCTGAACAGCGGCACGAAGATGGCGCCCAGCTTCGCCACCGCGAGCAGCGACGCGACCGTCTCGGGCAGCATGGGCAGGTACACGCCGACCGCGTCGCCCGGACCCACGCCGCGCGCGGCCAGCGCGTTCGCGAGCTTGTTCGTCTCGGCCGCGAGCTGCGCGAAGGTCCAATCGCGCCGCGAGCCCTCCTCACCCTCGTGCTGGACCGCGAGCGCGTGGGGCGTATCGCGCGCCCAACGATCCAGGCAGACCAGCGCGAGGTTGGTCTTGCCCCCGACGAACCATCGGGCCCAAGGCTTGCCGCGCGAAGCATCGCACACCTGCGCGTACCGCTCGAACCACGGAAGGCCAAGGTCTTGCTCGACGGCGCCCCAGAACCACACCGGGTCGCGCCGCGAGCGCTCGACGAGCTCCTGCACGCTGCCGAGGCCTTGGCGCGCGAGGAAGCCCGTGACGTTGGCGCGCGCCACTTGGTCGCGCGAGGGCCGCCAGGCGACCTCGGACATCGCGCCACGAACGCGCCGGGCGCGAAAGAAGGTTGCGGAGCCTTGATGCGCGCCCGCACCATCGCGGACCCGTGGCGCTCCGCGTCGGCTTCGTGGTCAACCCGATCGCGGGCATGGGCGGCCGCGTGGGGCTGAAAGGCACCGATGCCATGGCGGCTGAGGCCCACGCGCGCGGCGCCGCGCCCGTCGCGCCCGAGCGCGCGCGGCGCTTCCTCCATCGCCTCGCGGAGTTGCTCGCGGCGGGCGCGCTGGCCGAGCCCCCGCAATGGCTCGCCGCAGGCCAAGCCATGGGCGCGGACCTGCTCCGGACCGCCGAGGTCGGGACCGTGGAGGTCGTGCACGAGCCGCGGCCGACCACGAGCGCGGACGACACGCGCGCGGCCGTGCGGGGCGCGCTGGCACGCGGCGCGGAGGTGCTCGTCTTCGCCGGCGGGGACGGCACCGCCCGGGACGTCGCCGATGCGGCGGACGGCAAAGCGGCCCTCCTCGGCATCCCGTCGGGAGTCAAGATGCACAGCGCCGTGTTCGCGCTGACGCCCGAGGCCGCCGCGGTGCTGCTCGCGGAGCACGCGCAGGGCCTGGCCCGCGTGGTCGAGGCCGAGCTCCTCGACGTGGACGAGGAGGCTTACCGCCGCGGCGAATGGCACGTCAAGCTCTATGGCCTCGCGCCCACGCTCGACGAGCCCACGCTGCGGCAGCTCGGCAAGATGAGCTTCGAGGAGGTCGACGAGGCTTCTCAGCACGAGGAACTGGCCGAGCACGTCGCCGCCCTCGCGCGCGAGCGGCCCGCGCGCCTGCTGCTCCTCGGGCCCGGCGCGACCCTCGCCGCGATCAAGGCGAAGCTCGGCCTGCGCCCCACGCTGCTGGGTTTCGACGCGTGGCTTGCGGGACAGCAGGTCGGCGCGGACCTCGACGAGCGCGCGATGCTCGCGCTGCTCGAGCGCGGCGCGGACGCGCTGCTGGTCGTGAGCCCCATCGGCGCGCAGGGATTCGTGCTCGGCCGCGGCAACCAGCAAGCCAGCGCGCAGGTGGTGCGGGGCGTCGGCGTGCGCAACCTCCTCGTCGTCGCCACGCCCGCGAAGCTGCGCGCGACGCCGGCGCTGCACGTCGACACGGGCGACCTCGCCCTCGACGAGGAGCTGCGCGCGCGCGGCCACTGGCCCGTGGTCGTGGGGCTGCGCACGAGCCGCATGGTGCCGGTCGCCCGCGCATAGGATCCGGGCAGCCAAGCGTTAAATAAGGTCCCTGGCGTTCCGCCGCCAGGGAGCGCATGTCCGGCCTGCCCAGGACGATGAAGGCGGTCGTCACGACGAAGCCGCAGCCGAAGTCGATGGTCTACCAGGACATCGCCGTGCCCGAGCCCAAGGCGGGCGAAGTGCTCGTGAAGCTCAAGGCCGCAGGCATCTGCGGCACCGACCTGCACATCTACAAGTGGGACCCCTGGGCGCAGAAGCGCATCAAGACGCCGCTCGTCCAGGGCCACGAATGGGCCGGTGAGATTGCAGCACTGGGGCAAGGCGTGCAGGGCCTGAAGCTCGGCGACTACGTCAGTGGCGAGGGCCACATCGCGGACTGGACGTGCTCCGTCTGCCGCAGCGGCAACCCGCACGTGTGCCGCAACGTCACGATCCTGGGCATCGACCGGCAGGGCAGCTTCGCACAGTACATGCCCGTCCCTGCCGTCAACATCTGGAAGAACGACCCCGACTTGCCGCTCGAGTACGCCACCATCCAGGACCCTCTGGGCAATGCCGTGCAGACGGCCTGGAGCGCGAACCCCGCCGGCAAGACCGTCGCGATCTTCGGCCTCGGCCCCATCGGGCTCATGGCGATCACGGTCTGCAAGGCCATGGGCGCCGCGCGCGTGCTGGCCATCGGCCACAAGAACCAGTTCCGGCTCGACCTCGCCAAGAAGGTCGGGGCCGACCGCGTCCTGAGGAGCAGCGACGACGTCGAAGGCATCCTGAAGCAGGAGACGGGCGGCGATGGCGTCGATGATGTCCTGGAGTTCAGCGGGGCCGGCTTGGCCGTGGAGCAGGCGCTGAAGGTGGTGAAGCCCGCCGGCGGCGTCCACCTGCTCGGCGTGTTCCCGGACAACCTCAACCTCGACGTGAACCAGCTCGTGTTCCGCGGCACGCGCCTGGTCGGCATCCACGGCCGGCGCATGTTCCAGGACTGGCAACTCATGCAGGGCCTGCTGCGCTCCCGGAAGCTGAACCTCGACCCCATCATCACGCACAAGCTGAAGCTCAGCGAGTTCGAGAAGGGCTTCGAGGCGA
>DASYRW010000074.1:0-13170 GCA_036003985.1 Thermoplasmatota archaeon | reverse complement strand
TCCACGCCCACCGGCCGGCTCGCCAGCACGATCGCGATCGTCGCGGCGCACAAGGCTCCATAGCTCGCTGCGATGGGCCGCAGCGCGTCGCGTCCCGTGTAGAGGAACACGAGGTAGTGCATCAGCCCCGCGAAGGCCGCGCACGCCAGGACGAGGGTCGCGGCGCGCGCTGCCACGAAGGCGCCGAGGTCGGTCGCGCCGGCCCAGCCCGCGAGGTTGAGCGCGGCGCCGGTGAACGTGTAGGCCCCGAGCGCGGCCCACCACAGCGCGAACATCCGGGCCGGGCGCGACGCGCCGCGCGACACGGGCCGCCGCGCGAGGCGCCAGGCGACGAACACGAACACTGCGCCAGCGGCCGCGTCCACGCCCGCCGCCGCCAGCAGGGTCGCTGCCACGAGGGGTCCTCCGCGTAGGCTCGGCCCCGGAGCGGCCAGAGGCCTCAAGAAGGGCGCGGTCAGGGGGAGCGCGCCCGGCCCGGGCGGTCCGGACGTCCTCCGGCCTAAACGCGGCCGAGCGCGAGGATGCGCTCCGCCTGCGCGATGAGGGGCCGGTCGATCATGCGGCCCTCCACGACCACCACGCCGCCCTCGGCGACGCCGCTCTTCTGCACGGCCTCCATGACCTGCTTGGCCCACTGCAATTGCTCGAGCGTGGGCTTCAGCGCGCGGTGCACGACCTCGACTTGGTTCGGGTGGATGAGCATCTTGCCCGTGTAGCCCAGCGTGGCGCCGAAGCGCGCGTCCTGCTCCAGGCCTGGGATGTCCTCAAGGTTGGGCCACACCTGATCGATGGCGCCGACCCCCGCCGCCGCTGCGGCCGCGACGACGCGGCTGCGCGCGTAGAGCACCTCGAGGCCCTCGGGCGTGCGGCGCGCGCCGACGCTGGCGGCGTAGTCCTCGGCGCCGAAGGCGATGGCGCGGATGCGCTTGCTGCTGAGCGCCAGGTCGGGGGCCCGCAGCACACCGCGCGCGGTCTCGAGCACCAGCAGCAGGCCCGCAGCGCAGCCGCGCTCCTGGAGCGCGTGATCGAGGGAGCGGATCTCGTCGGCTACTTCGGCCTTCGGCACCACCACGAGTTCGGGGTTCAGCGGCGCGAGGACATCCACGTCCGCGACGGCCCACGGGCCAGGCCAGACGTTGATGCGCACCGCGCGCTCGGCCTTGCCGGGCTTGCTCTGGCGCAAGGCCTCGGCGACGGCGCGCCGCGCCGCGACCTTGTCCGCTGGCGCGACAGCGTCCTCGAGGTCCGCGACGGCGACGTCGGCGGGGCCTTCCAGGGCCTTCGCCCAGCGATCCGCGCGCGTGCCGGGGGTGAACAGCACGCTGCGCCGCGGCTTCCAGGTCAAGGCGTGGCCCCCTTGTCGGGGTCGCGCACCTTCACGAGCACGGTGCGCCGGAACTGGCACACGACTTCGTCGCGCTGGTTCTTGACGACGTGCTCCAGCTCCACCAGGCCGCGGTCGGGCTTGCTCGTGCGGCGCTTGCCCACGACCTTCGTCTCGGCGCGCAGCGTGTCGCCGTGGAACACGGGCTTCGGGTGCTCGACCTTGTCGTAGCCGAGGTTGGCCACGAGCGTGCCCTCGGTGGTCTCGCGCACGCTGATGCCCACGCCCAGCGCCATGGTCAGCAGGCCATTCACGATCCGCTGGCCGAAGGGGCCCTGCTTCGCGGCCTCCTCGTCGAGGTGCAGCGGCTGCGTGTTCATCGTGAGCGAGCAGAAGAGCACGTTGTCTGCCTCGGTGACGGTGCGCCGGAGGGCGTGGTGGATCACGTCGCCGACGCCGAAGTCCTCGAAGTGCCGGCCCGGCATCGAGCCTGGCAAGCTGCCGGAGCGGGAAATAGCTTGCTGCCCCGCCAGGGCCGAGGCTGGGCGGCGAAGGAAAAGAACAAGCGGGGCCCGCGGCGAGGTTCCGCCGTCAGGCCCGGCGCCGGCGCGCGGCGAAGCCCGCGAGGGCCACGCCCGCGACCACGAACGCGAGCTCGAAGCCGGGCACGTCGCGGCTCTGCAGCGCGCTGCTGTCCAGCTCCTTCTGCTCCTCGGTGGGCTCCGGGACGACGATCATCGGCCCGATGGCCTGCTCCGCCTCGGGGTCGAGGGGCAGCGTGATGGTCGTCAGGGCCGGCAGCAGCCAGAGGTCGCGCGCCGCCCCGACGTGCAGGCCGATCGGCTCGGGCACGAGCGGGTCGGGCTCCCAGGTCAGCCACAGGCCGATGCCCTCCATGGGCTCGCTGGTCTCGAACGCCGCCTCGTCGGGCACGAGCTCGAGGCTCAGCAGGGTCTCGCCGCTGAGCTGGCCCTCGGTGCTGCCCTCGGCGAGGAGGTTCTCGCCTGCGTACAGCACCGCTGTGAGCTTGCCGCTCTCGGCCTGGCTGCTGCGGAGGCCCACGTCGATGAGCACGGGCTCGCCCTCGACCAAGGCCAAGGGGCGCGCGAGGGGCGTGTCCATGCCGGTGCCGTGGCCGCCCCAGCCGCCGAGGATGACGATCTGGTCGCTGCCGATGCGCAGGTCGAGCGGGCCCGCGATGTGGATCGGCGCGTCGTCGGCCAGCGGGTCGGCCTCGAGGACGTTCAGCCACGTCATCTGCATCGGGTCGATGCTCGCGAACGTCTGGATCAGGGGGTTCTCGGTCGTCCACGGCGCGCTGTGCAGGCGCAGCACGTTGGCCGCGGTGGTGGGGCCGGCGCTCGCGATCAGCGGCACCGCGATGCGCGCGAGGTCGCCGTCGGGGCTCGCGGCTTCGACGATGGCCACCCCGGGCGCGCGGTGCTCGACGGCGCCGTCGAGCGTCGCGACGAGGTTGATCAGCACGGTCTGGCCGCCCACGACGGGCGCGATGTCCGCCACGCGCACCTCGAAGCCCGTGGCCTCGCTTTCGACGCGCGCCGTGAGCTGCGCTCCAACGTAGTCGGCGCCGCGGTTCTCCAGCTGCAGCAGCATCTGGGTGGGCGCGCCGGGGTTGACGGCGATGGGGTGCACGAAGGGGACCTCGAAGGGCGTCGGCACCGGGTGGTCGGGCTCCTCGGGGGCGGCCTCGTCCTCCTCCGGCTCGTCGTCCTGGTCCTCGTCCTTGAGGTCGGGGAGGCTGAAGCGCAGCAGGCTGTTGGCCGTGCCCTGCTGGAACTCGAATACCGCCTCGGCCACGCCCTCGTCCGGCGCGAGGTCGGTCGACGGGGCGGGCCACCACGCGAAGCTCTCGGCTTGGAGGTTCGTGAGCTGGTCGCCCGCGGCCGGGCCAAGGGTCAGCTCGCCGGGGCCGGCGCGCTCGAGGGCCGCGCGGGGGACGCGCACGGCGAGCGTGTTGGCGTCGAAGTCGGCCATGCCTTCGAGGAAGGCCACGCCCTCGCTGTACCAGGTTTGCTCCTCGCCGCCGCTGTCCGCCTGCTCCGGGGGGCCCGCGAAGAGGTAGCCGTACACCATGGGCGTGATGGCGGGCGTGAGCGAGCTGTCCCAGTCGTAGTCCCACATGCCCATCGGCGCGTAGCTGAGGTGCAGCGTGTAGTGGAACGGTGAGTCGGTGAGGTCGAAGCCCACCATGTAGTTGACATCTGCGAAGGTCCGCGTGAGCTGGTCCTGCTGCGCGTCGATGTTGGCGAGACCGAGCACGACGTCGAAGCCCTCGTCGTCCTCGTTGCCGAACGCGACGCTGGTGATGTCCAGCGCGTCCGCCAGCGCGGGGAGGGCCGCGCCCTCCAGGCCGCTCGGCATGTACGCGAGCCGCACGTCACCGGCCGGGTCGTCCCAGGCCGCGGTCGCGGGTTCGGGCGCCTTGCCGGCGGCGAGGCCGACGGCCGGAGCCAGGCACAATGCCACGATGCTGATCAAGAGCAGCCTCATCGAGCGTCCCCGGGCCGCGACCCCCCTGGAGGGTATTAAAAGGGTGTGGCTGCGCGGTTGAACCTTCAAGGCGCCGGACGCAGAGGACGTCGCGTGAACCTGTCCCAGGCCGGCCGGATCCAGACACGGCCCGCGGAAAGCGTTCATGGTCCTGCTGGCGAGCGCCGCGCCGGGGATCGGATGAAGCTGGGACTGCTCGCGGGGGCGATCGCCGTCGCCCTGCTGATGGTCGCGGGGAACGCCGTGGCGCTGGTCGAGCCGGCCGAGATCGTCGCCAACGCGGCGCAGGAAACCATCGACCTGACGTGGGCCTTCGCCGGCGCCACCGCCGAGGACGTGGACAACAAGCTGAGCGCGGTGGCGGACGCGGGCAAGCTCGTCCCTGACGAGGTCTACACGGCTGGCGACGCGTCGCTCGCCTTCGCCTCGCAGGCCCAGACCGACGCGCAGGCCCGGGCGGACGAGGTCGCAGGGGTCGCGGCGGGCAACCTCGGGGAGCATGCCAACGCCGCGGTCACGCTGGCCTCGCTCGTCATGGAGAATTTCGCCGTTGCCGCCAACGATGTTCTCGGCCTCACCCGCGGAGCGGCCGACCAGGTCGCCGGGGCGCCCGACTGCGCCGAGGCGCACGCGCCCGAGGGCTGCCTGGTCACGCTCGCCGGCTCCCTGGCCGAGGCCTGAGCCCAGTCCCGCGCGAGGGCGCGGGGCGAGAGGCGGGCTCGAAAAGCCTCAAGAGGTCTTCCGCGCGCCGCGCCCCGGGGATCGCACGAAGATGGGCTTGCTCGCGGGCACGATGGTCGCCGCCTTGCTGGTGGCGGCTGGTAGCAGCGTGGCGTTGATCGAGGCCGTCGAGATGGCCACGGGACCCGTCCACGACGCGGCCGACGCCGCGCTGGCGACCGGCGTCGACGCGGTCACCACGCTTCAGGCGGCGCCGAGCGCCGGCGCCGCGCACGTGGCCGACCGTGCCATCGCGACGATGGCGTCGTGGGAAGCGTTGGCCGTGGGCGATGCCGAGGCCGCCTCCGACGAGGCTTTCGAGACCGCTGACGCGGCCTTCGAGGGCACGCTCGCCACGGCCCGCGACGCGCGCGGGATGGCCTTCGGGGCGCCCGGCACCATCGCCAACCCGCCCACCGAGGCCGTGGAGATCATCGCTGGCTCGGCGCAGCAGAGTGCGGACGCGGCCGTGGACTTCACGACCCAGATCGGAAGCGATGCCGAAGGCAAGGCGAACGCCGCCAACGCGATCGCGAGCACCGTCACCGGAAACGCGGCCGGCCAGGCCAACGCCGCCGTGAGCCTCGCGGCGAGCGCCGCGAGCGACCCCGAGGGCAACGCGCGCGCCGCGCAGGCCGCGGCCGAGCAGGCGGCCGGCGACGTCGTCGGCAAGGCGAACGCGTTGTACAACGTGGCGCAGAACGTGACGAGCAACGTCGCGGGCCAAGCCAACGCGGTGGCGAACCTCGCGACCTTCGTCGTGACGAACTACGTCCTCGCGCTCCAATCCATCCTCGCGATCGAGATGGCGGCCTTGCTCAACGCCACCGCCATGCCCCAATGCCTCCTGGACGGCGGGGACGCCGCGTGCGCCACCGCGTTCCTTCACGGCATCGTCGAGGCCTGAGCCCGCCCGAGGAACACGAGCCAGTTCCGCGGGTTGTTCCCCATCTTCGTGCGCACCAGGTGGTACACGCCTTCGACGCGGTCGCCCACGATGGCGAGCACGTACTTGTCCTTGGTCCGCTCCAGCGCGGCGAAGGTGCCGCGATCCCAGATCTCCACCTTGCCCGCGCCGTAGCTGCCCTCGGGGATGACGCCCTCGAACGGGGCGTAGCTCAGCGCGTGGTCCTCGACCTCCATCGCCAGGCGCTTCACCGCCGGCTCCAGGGGCAGGCCCTTCGGCACCGCCCAGCTCTTCAGCACGCCGTCGAACTCGAGCCGCAGGTCGAAGTGGTGGCTCCGGCTGTGGTGCTCGTGCACCATGTACACCGGGCGAGCCCACCCTTTCAGCGCGACCTCGGGGTCGAGGCCGAGCTGCGCCTCGGTGTCGGGGTCCACGCCGCGCGTAGCGCGTCGCGCACCTATTAGCCTGCGGAGCGGCTGCCCCGCCGTGGACCCGGCGCGGCGCGGCTTGGCCTTGGTCGTGGTCTCGGCCGTCAGCTTCGGCGGCGTCGCGGTGCTCGCGAAGCTGCTGCTCGCGGCCGGCATGAGCCCGCCCGCGACGCAGTTCTGGCGCTGGGGCATCGCCGCGCTGGGCCTCGCGCCCTTCGTGCTGCTCCGCATGCGCGGGATGGCCCCGCGCGTGGCGCTCGCGGCGTTCGCGCTCGGCTTCGTCGGCCAGGGGCTCACGTCGGGCATCTACGTCGCGTCGCTGCAATACGTGTCGGCCGCGCTCGGCAGCTTCCTGCTCTACCTCAATCCCGTGTTCGTCGCCGCGCTCGGGGCGGCGCTGCTGCGCGAGCGGCTCGGGCGTCGCGGGCTTGGCGCGCTCGGGCTGAGCATGCTCGGCCTCGCGCTCCTCGCGTTTGGCCCGGGCGTGCGCGCCGAGCCCCTCGGCGTGGCGCTCGCGCTCGTCGCAGCGCTGTGCTATGCGTGCGTCATCCTCGCGGGCCGCAAGCTCGTCGCGGCGGAGCCGCCGCTGCGCGTGACGCTGTGCCTCATGGCCGGCGCGACGCTGAGCTTCGCGCTGGCTTCGCTCGCGACGGGCACGCTCGCGCCGCCGCCAAGCCCGGCGAGCTGGGCCCATGTGGCGCTGCTCGCCATCGTGTGCACAACGCTCAGCGTCGGCACCTTCTACCTCGGCCTGCCGCTGCTCGGCGCGCCGCGCACCGCCCTCGTCAGCACGCTGGAGCCCGTGAGCACCGTGTTCGTGGCGTGGGCCGTCCTCGGAGAGGTGTTCACGCCCACGCAGGCGCTCGGCGCGCTCGTGGTCCTCGGTGCCGTGGTGCTGCTGGCGGGCGAGGCTGCCCCATCGGCGCCCCCCGCGGAGGTTTGAGAAGGTCCCCTGCTGAGAGGATGCACCCATGTGGCTGGCTACGTTCTTGCGCAGCGGCGCCTTTGCCGGCCCCGGTGCACCCATGCGGAGCGCGCGGCAGGCGGCGGGGTTGGTGGGCATCGTGGCGTGCGCGCTGCTCGCGGCGACGCTGCCGGTCGGCGGCGGGCTCGGCCTTGGACTCCTGGAACCCACGGGCGGTCGGGGCGCGATCGCCGCCGGCGGCGCGTTCACGTGTGACTTCGGGCTGCCCGCCGACGTGCCGCTCGAGACGCTCCCGCCCGTCATCGAACGCGACCGCATGTACATGGCCGAGCGCCCGGGCATGCTGCACAAGCACATCCCGCTCATCCCTGACCCGGCCTCGCAGCAGCTCCTCGCCGGCGGGCGCTACCTGTTCACGACGCAGCGCCAGGCGGAGGACTACTTCCGGTGGGTCGTGCACGACTTCGTCCTCGACGGCACACACTTCTTCGACCGGCCGTACTTCCTCGACCCCGACTGCCACGCGTGGGGCGTGGTCGGCGCGCACGAGTGGGGCGACATCCACCATACCGTCGCGCTGCGCACCGAGCGGTTCGCGGCGCCCGGCAACGCCGCCGAGGCCCTCGCGGCCGCGTGGCCGGTGCTCCGCGCCGCGGCGCACGACCGCGGGCTCAACGCCGTGTGGCTGCTGCACGAACAGCGCGAGCACCTCGCGAGCCTCGTGTACTTCGCGGACCGCGCGCTTCCCGGCCAGGACGCCATCCCCGGCGGGGCGAGCCTCGCACCGCTGCTGGCGCTGCCGCCGCTGGGCGACAGCCTGGTCGAGCAGGGCTTTGAGCGCGTCTTCGACCGGACGCAGATCGTCGTCACGATCTGGTTCCCCTTCGCCGCCGGCGACCGCGGCCAGGCCTCGCTCTGGCCGAACTCGCCGCCGCTGCCTCAGCCCTATACAGACGACGGCGTCTGCGAGGTGAGCCAGGGCGAGGACAGCACCAACGCCGCCGAGTGCCTGCCCACGTGCGGCAACGCGCAGGCCGACGAGGGCGAGGACACCTGGAACTGCCCGGGGGACGTGCGGCCGCGCTGGACGCGCATCCCGTAACCGCAAGACCTTCTAGGTCCGCCGCGATCCCCCGACCGTGGCTGCGCGCCTCGAGGACCCCCTCGCCATCGGCTCGGTCCAGGTGGGCAACCGGCTGTACCGCGCGCCGCTGCTGGAAGTCGCAGGAAATCGGCCCGACGCCGCCAAGATCCTCGAGCGCGAGCTCGTGCCCAGCGCCGCTGGAGGATGCGGCCTCGTGTTCCAGGGCGCGTGCCTCGTCACCGCGGAGGGCGGCCGCACGGCGCCGGGGCTCAGCCGCGTGCACGACCGCAGCTTCGTGCAGTCGCTCCGGCCAGCCGTGCAGGCCATCCAAGCCCACGGCGCGCGGCTGTTCCTGCAGCTCGGCCACGGCGCGCTGCAGTGCATGGAGCTGTGGCACGCGGACTACCGCGACGCGCATCCGGGCCTGGTGACCTGGGCCGTCAGCGAGCCGCCGCGCTGGTTCCGCGCGCTGCTCGTGGCGCGCGTGCTGCGCGCGCACGAGATCCGCGTCTTCGGCGAGGAGGACCTCGCGCACCTCGCGCAGGCCTTCGGGGCCGCGGCGCGCAACGCCATGGAAGCTGGCTACGATGGCATCCACCTCGCCGGCGCCAACGCGAGCATCTTCCAGCAGCTCTGGAGCCCCGTGTTCAACCGCCGGCGCGACGGCTTCGGCGGCGCGAACGTGGAGGAGCGCGGCGCCTTCGTGAGGCTCGTGGTGCGCGAGATCCGCGCGGCGACGCGCCCCGATTTCCCCATCGCGGCCAAGGTCCCGGCAGAGACCGAGGCGCCCTTCTTCGTGCGCGGCGCGCTGAGCGTCGAGGACGGCGCCCGCATCGCGCGCGTCATGGAAGACGCGGGCGTGGACGCGGTGGCGCCGGTTCGCGTCGGCGTGACGCGCGACCAGAGCGTGGCGCGCGGCAAGTTCCCGCGGCGGGCTTGGGATGATCCGCGGTTCCAGCAAGGCTATGAGCGCACCTTCGGCTCGCGGCGCAAGGCGCGCGCCATCCGGCTGGCCAACCGCGCCGCGGCGCGACTCGTCCCGTTCGAGCCGACGTGGAATGCGAGCTTCTGCAGGGCCGTGAAGGCCAAGGTCGGCATCCCCGTGCTCTGCGAGGGCGGCGTGCGCAGCCGCGCGCAGATGGACGCGCTGCTGGGCGATGCCTGCGACATGGTCGGCATGGCGCGGCCCTTCTACGCCGAGCCCTGGCTGGCGCGCCGGCTGCTCCGCGAGCCCGCGGCCGAGGCGCTGTGCCAGAGCTGCAACAACTGCACGATCCCGCAGGTCAACGGCCTGCCGGGCGTGTGCCGCACGCCCGAGGTCCTCGCGCGGCGCGGAGAACTGGAGAAGCACGGGGCCTACGGAGAGGCGCAACCATGATGGAGGGGCGCGTGTGCCTCGTCACGGGCGCGACGTCGGGCATCGGCCTCGCCGCGGCCCGCGCGCTCGCGGCGCAGGGTGCGCGCGTCCTCTTGGGCGCGCGCTCGCGCGAGCGCGGCGAAGCGGCCATCGCGGCGATCAAGGCCGCCACCCCGGGCGCCGCCGTCGACCTGTTCGTGGCCGACCTCGCGCAGCAGCGCGAGGTGCGGCGCCTCGCGGCGGACGTGCGAGCGCGCCACCGCGAGCTCGACGTGCTCGTCAACAACGCCGGCGCCGTGCTCGGCCAACGCCAGCGGACCGAGGACGGCCTCGAGCACACCTTGGCCCTCAACCACCTTGCCCCGTTCCTGCTCACCCACCTCTTGCTGGACCCGCTGCGCGCCGCCGCGCCGGCGCGCGTGGTGACGGTCGCGTCGGAGGCGCACCGCTACGGCCCTGGACGCTTCGACTTCCGCGGCGAGCGGCCGCACAACCCCTGGTGGGCCTACGCGGACTCGAAGCTCGGCAACATCCTGTTCACGCGCGCGCTCGCGAAGCGCCTGGACCCGCGCGAGCTCACCGCGAACTGCATGCACCCTGGCGTCGTGCGCACGAACTTCGGCATGTCGGGGGGCTTGATGGTCGGCGGCGCCATGCGGCTCGCGCGGCCCTTCCTGCGCTCGCCCGAGCGCGGCGCCGACACGGCGGTGTGGCTGGCGAGCGCACCCGAGGTCGACGGCCAGACCGGCGGCTACTACAAGGACCGCCGCCTGCGGCAGCCCTCGCCCCGCGCGCGCGACGACGCGCTCGCCGAGCAGGTTTGGCAGCAGAGCGCGAAGCTCACCGGCGCGGCCTGATCACTCGTCGTCGAGGTCGATGTCCTCGTCGTCCTCGTCGCGGCGCGCGTCATCGCTGGGCGCCTCGGCCTTCATGGCGAGCAAGCGACCCATGAGCTGCCGGACATCAACCTCCGCGGTGGTGCGCCAGTCCGGCGCGAGCAGGCCGTCGTCGTCCTCGCGCAGGTAGCCGGAGCGCACGTAGCTGTCGAGGGCTGTGGAGGAGCGCCAGCGTCCCAGCTTCGTCGCGAGCAGGTCCTCGACCTCGTCGCGCGGTGCGCGGCCCTGCTTGGCGAGGATGAAGCCCAGCGCGACCGCCAGCCCCGCCAGGTGATCCACGCGCCAGCCGGCCATGCGCGCGTCCGTGGGGGTCATCGTGCCCTTGAGCACGGTGAGGTAGCGGATCGGCGGCTCCGCACCTTCTGCCAAGGCTGGCTCCTCGATGCGCTTGACCTCCAGGTCGAGGGGCGCGAGGCTGTCGTTCAGGTCCTTGACGTGCAGCTCCCAATCCTTGCCGAGCCGCTGCCGCAATTCCCAATCGCGCGCCCCTGGCCGGCGCCCGCGGCGGAACAGCAGCAGGTGGCCGGCGCGCTTGACCTTCTCTTGCTTGGTTTCCTGGGCCATTCACACCACCACGATCGGAAGGCTCACGCTCTGCTTCGGCGGGTCGCGCTCGCCCTTCGGCGACAGCTCGAGGCTGCCATTGCTGCGGCTGAGCACGGCGTAGCCGTAGGTTACCAAGTAGCTGGTGCCGTAGGCTCGCTCGATGCGCTCGGCCCGCGTGGGGGCCTGGATGAATTGGTAATAGTCGGCACTGCCCCTGGCCTTCAGGTCGTCCCACAGGTCCAAAAGCTTGGACCCAAAACCCTGCCGCGCGATGATGCCCCTCGCGAGCAGGTCGTCGAGGCTCATCTCCTCGATGGGCGGGGCCTGGGTGCGCGGCCGCTCGCGGTGGCGCAATTCCTGGGTGGGCAATTGGTCCCAATAGTCGAGCGCCTCCTCCAGGGCTCCCGCGGTGAGCTGCTCCAGCTCCACGACGGGGTGCCAGCTCTCGAGCAGCACGCGCGCGAGCTTGGTGTTGTCCAAGACTTGCAGCTTCTCGGCCATCGCCTCGGGGTCCGCATGGAAGAGCTGCGCCTGGTAGCGCAACCTGCTCTCCTGCATCTTCACGACCCTGCTGAGGCTGTTCAAGGCCCGCGCGTCGAGCATGAGGTCCTGGATGTCCTTCCAGTGGGGGAAGTAGCGGTCGGCGACCTCCAGGCTCTGCGAGATGTCCATCAAGAACGGATTCAGCCGGCGCTCCTCCATGCCGCGCGCGGTGCGGATGATGTCGTGCAGCTCGCGCCTGCCCTCGACCACGCTCAGCTTGGCCTTGCGCTGGCCCTCGGTCGCGGCGCTCATGCCACCGCCAGCCTGCCGACGCGGCTGCCTGCCCCTGCGTTCTGGACCACGATGACCGCGACGCCGTCCGGGGGCGCGAGCGCGGCGGGCGTGATGGCGAGGTACTGGACGCCCTTGGCCTCGAGCGCCGCGGCGCTCTGCACGATCATGCCCGTGATCAGCTCGCGGTTGCGCGGGTCCATGTGCACGTCGAACTCGTCGACGGCCCTGAACGGGGACGCGATGCGCTGCTGCAGGGCCAGGAGGAAGGCCATGAGCGCCACGCTGCGCTCGCCGCCGCTCTGGGCGAAGGTCTCCAGCGCGATGGGCTCCTGGCCCTTGAAGCCCGCCTCGATCTCCAGCCCGGCGCGCTCGATGTCCGCCGCGTTGACGAGCCGCGCGCGGCCCGTCGCGCCTGCGACCTTGAGCAGGCCCTGGTAGTCGTCGCTGATGCTCGCCAGCTCCTCGGCCAGGACCTCGCGCCACCTTCCAATGCGCGCGTCGAGGTCGGTCCGCAGCGCTTCCTTGTTCCGCGCCAGGACATCGCTCTTCTCGCGGATGCCCTCGAAGCTGCGCTGGTGCTGCTCGTACACCTTCACGACCTCGTCGCTCAGGTGCGCCAACGGCTTGAGCTGCTCCTTGACTTGCGTCATCTCGGCCGCGACCTCGCCGCTCTTGCGCGGCTGCACGCGCGCGCCCAGCTTGAGGGCCGCGGCGATGAGGGCCTCGAGGTCCTCCTTGTCCTGCTTGGCCTCGCCGTCGAGCCGCTGCGCTTCCTCGATCAGGAGCGTGCGCTTGAATCGCATCACCTCGCCGTCGACGCGGCCCTCGATGGCGCGCTCGCGGTCGTCCTCCACTTGGACCTCGAGCTGCTCCAGCAGCACGCCGCGCTCGGCGAGCCTCGCGCGCACGTCCTTGACCTTCGCAGTCGCCTCACCCGCGAGGGCCTCGACCTCCGCGGCGAGGTCGGGCGCCTTCGGCGCGACGCGCTTCGCCCACGCGAGGTCGGCGTTCAGGCGCTCCTCGTCGCGGTTGAGCTTGAGCACCTCGGCGCGCAGCGCGCGGAGCTTGGTCAGGCCATCGGCCAGGGACCGCTCGGCCTTGCTGCGCGCCTCGTCGACCGACTCGAGCTGCGCCTCGATGGCCGCGACCTCTGCCTGGGCCTTGCGGATGCGCTCGTCCAGCTTCTCCAGCGCGGCCTCGCGGCGCGCCACGCCGGCCCAGGCCTGCTCGGCTTCGAGCCCGTGCACGCGACGCTCCAGCTCCTCCTTGCGCTGCCAGCGCTCGTACTCGCGCTGCCAGTACTCGAAGGTCTCCCGGCTGCTGTCGAGCAATTGCTTGAGCGTGCGCTCCTCGTCGCTCGCCTTGCGCAGGCGCGACAGCGCGTCCAGCACCTCGCCGCGGTAGCTCTGGAAGCCCAAGGCTTCCTCGAGCATGCGCAGCTTCTCCTGCGGCGAGACCGCGGCGAAGCGCGCGACCATCATCTGGTGCATGACGATCATGAGGTTGTCGGGGTTCAGCCCGACCCGGTGGAAGGCCGCCGCGACCTCCTGCTTCTGGACGGGCTTGTCGTTGAGGTAGTAATGGTAGTCGCCGCTCCGCTTCAGCACGCGGCTCACCACGATCTGGTCGCCGCGCACCTCGGGGAAGAGCTTCTTCCCGTCGGGCGCGGTGTTGTCCACCGTCACCGAGATGCGC
>DASYRW010000073.1:0-6511 GCA_036003985.1 Thermoplasmatota archaeon | reverse complement strand
CGGCGGCGGCCAACCTCTTGCCCGCCATGATCGAAGCGTGGCACGCGCGCGCGCCCTTGGTGGCGCTCACCGCCGATCGGCCCCATGATCTGCGCGACACGGGCGCGAACCAAGCGATCCGCCAAGCGGACCTGTTCGGCGGGCACACGCGATGGGCCTTCGACCTGCCGCCGCCCGTCGTCGAGGATCGCGCGCTTCGCCATGTGCGCGCCGTCGCGTGCCGCGCCGTCGCCGAGGCGCGCGGGCCGCCGGCGGGGCCGGTGCACCTCAACGTGCCCCTGCCGAAGCCCCTCGAGCCGACCGTCGTGGAGGGCGACCTCCCGCCGGGCTTCGCGGAGGAGCATCCGCTGGCCGCGCGCGGCCGCCCCGAGGGCCGCGCGTTCGTCGAGTCCTTGGTGACGCCCCGCGCGCCCCAGCGCGACGTGGTCGACGCGATGCTCGGCGCGCTCGGCCGGCCGCGCGGCCTGATCGTCGTGGGACCGTCCGACCACGCCGAGCTGCCGGGCGCTGTTGCAGCGCTCGCGCGCGCGAGCGGCTTCCCGGTGCTCGCCGACCCGCTCTCGGGCTTGCGGTTCCCCGCGGCCGGAGAGCCCGTGGCGTCGTACGATGCGTTCCTCGGAGCGCCGGCCGCCGAGGCGCTCGCCCCCGATGTCGTGCTGCGGCTCGGCGCAGCGCCCACGAACGACGCGCTCCTGCAGTGGCTCGAGCGCACCGCGGCGCCGCACGTCATCGTCGACGAGGCACCGTGGGCCCGCGATCCGACGCACCGCCAGGGCCTGCGGGTCGCGGCGGATCCCGCGCGCGCATGCGAAGCGCTCGCCGGCGGGCTCGCAGGCCAAGGCGAGACCGCGTGGCGCGACGCGTGGGGCAGCGTCGATCAGGCTGTCGCGGACGCCCTCGAGCACAGCCTGGAGGAGGGCTTCTTCGAGGCGACGGCCCTCGCGACCGTGCTCGACGGCCTCCCCGACGCCGCGACGCTCATGGTGGGCAGCAGCCTGCCCGTGCGCGACCTCGACCGCTTCGGCCGACCCGGCGCGAAGCGGCTGCGCGTGCTGGCCAACCGGGGCGCGAGCGGCATCGACGGGGTCACCTCGACGGCCCTCGGCGCGTCGGCCGCGGGGGCGCAGCCGCTCGTGCTCGTGACGGGCGACCTCTCGTTCACCCACGATCTCTCCGGCCTGATGGCCGTGAAGCGCCTCGGCCTGCGCGCGGTGCTGGTCGTGCTGCACAACGATGGCGGCCGCATCTTCGAGCAGCTCCCCGCCGCCCGGCACGGACCCCGGTTCGAGGAGCTGTTCCTCACGCCGCACGGCCTCGACTTCGAGCCCGCCGCGCAGATGTTCGGGGCCGACTTCGCCCGCGCCGAGGACGCGAAGGTCCTGCGGGAGGAGCTGGCGCGCGCGCTCGACGCGCCCCGCGCGACCGTGCTCGAAGTGCGGTTCGACCCCGCGAGCGCCCGCGCGCACCGGCAGGCCGCGCACGCGACCGCAGCGCGCGCGGCGGAGCATGCGCTGCGGGGGCTCGCGCGTGCGGGTTGACGCGGCCGGCGTGGCGCTGCACGTGGACGACCACGCTGGCCGAGGCGTGCCCTTGGTGCTGGTGCACGGCTTCGCGGGCTCCGCCGCGTCGTGGGAGCCAGTGCTGCCGGCGCTGCGCGAGGGCCGGCGCGTCGTGGTGCCGGAGCTCGTGGGCCACGCGCGGTCGGATGCTCCCGCCAGCTTGGCGCCGTACCGCATCGAGGCCGTCGCGCGCCAGCTCGTCGCGGTGCTCGACGCGCGCGGCATCGCCCAAGCTGATTGGGTGGGCTACAGCCTCGGCGGCCGCGTCGCGCTCACGCTGGCCTTGGCGGCGCCCCAGCGCGTGCGCCGGCTGGTGCTCGCGAGCTGCAGCGCTGGACTCCGCGACGACCCCGAGCGCGCGGCGCGCCGCGCGGCCGACGAGGTGTGGGCGGAGCGCGCGCTGAAGGAGGGCGTGCAGGCCTTCGTCGATGCCTGGCTCGCGCAGCCGCTCTTCGCGACGTTGCGTGAAGACCCGGCGATGTGGGAGCGCGCGCGCCGCGAGCGGCTCGGCCACACGGCCCAGGGCTTGGCCAACGCGCTGCGCGGCATGGGTCAGGGCGCGACGCCGCCCCTCTGGGACCGGCTCGCAGAAGTGGCGGCGCCTACGCTGCTCGTGAGCGGCGCGCGCGACGCGGACTACGTCGCGCGGATGCGCGCGATGGCGGCCGCGATGCCGCAGGCGCGCCAGGAGCTTGTGCCGGGCGCCGGCCATGCGGTGCACGCCGAGCAGCCGGCCGCGTTCGCCGCGGTCGTCCGCAAGTTCCTCGACCGGTAGATCGCGCGGAGGAGCGACTTCCGAAAGTACCGGCTCACTCCCCCCTTCACGCTCATGTCGGATGGCGGAGAATCCCACAGGGCGGGCGGGAGTCTCTAAACAAGAAGGCACCGCGCCCACCGCTCCGGAGCGTACGGGGGCCAAGCTTACATAGCTCCGGCCCCCTCCCCAGCGCGGGACCATGGGCGTGCAGTGGATCGAAGCGCGGCGCTTCGAGGACATCACCTACCACCAAGCCGAGGGCATCGCGCGCATCGCGTTCAACCGCCCGGAGGTGCGCAACGCCTTCCGGCCCGAGACCGTGCTGGAGCTCAAGCAGGCGCTCCGCGACGCGTGGGACGATGCGAGCGTCGGCGTCGTGCTCCTGACCGGCAACGGCCCCGCCAAGGATGGCAGCTGGGCCTTCTGCAGCGGCGGCGACCAGCGCGTGCGCGGCGAGGCGGGCTACGTGGGCAGCGACGGCATCCCGCGGCTCAACATCCTCGAGGTCCAGCGGATGATCCGCACCATGCCGAAGCCCGTCCTCGCGCTCGTCGCCGGCTACGCCATCGGCGGCGGCCACGTGCTGCACGTGGTGTGCGACCTCACCATCGCGGCGGACAATGCGATCTTCGGCCAGACGGGGCCCAAGGTCGGCAGCTTCGACGGGGGCTTCGGGGCCTCGTACCTGGCGCGCGTCGTCGGCCAGAAGAAGGCGCGCGAGATCTGGTTCCTCTGCCGCCAATACAGCGCGCAGGAAGCCCTCGACATGGGCCTCGTCAACAAGGTCGTGCCCGTGGCCAAGCTCGAGGAGGAGGGCGTGCAGTGGGCGCGCGAGATCATGGCGATGAGCCCGCTGGCCATCCGCACGCTGAAGAGCGCCTTCAACGCCGAGCTGGACGGCCAAGCGGGCCTGCAGGAGCTGGCGGGCAACGCGACGCTCCTCTACTACATGACCCGCGAGGCCCAGGAAGGCCGCGACGCGTTCCTCGAGAAGCGGCCGCCCGACTTCCGCAAATTCCCGCGCTATCCGTGAGACCCATGGCCGCCGCGACCGCCACAGCCCTGGAGCGGCCCTCGGCGGCGGGGGCCTGGCTCTCGGCGCTGCGGCTGCGCACCCTCAGCGCGAGCATCGCGCCCGTCCTCGTGGGCAGCGCCTTCGCGCTCCATCGCGCGTTCGACCTGGGCACCTTCGCGCTCACGCTCGCCGCCGCGGTGCTGATCCAGGTCGGGGTCAACCTCGCCAACGACTACTACGACCATCTCAAGGGCGTGGACCGCGCCGACCGCGTCGGCCCGCCGCGTGTGACGGGGACGCTGCTGCCCCCGCGCGCGGTCCAGCTCGCCATGGTCGGCGTGCTCGGCCTCGCCGCGCTGCTCGGCGCCGTGCTCGTCCTGCAAGGCGGCTGGCCGATCCTCGCCATCGGCGCGGTGGCGCTCGCGTGCGCGATCGGCTACGCGGGCGGGCCGCGGCCACTGGGCCACGCGGGCATGGGCGAGGTGTTCGTGTTCGTGTTCTTCGGGCCCGTCGCCGTCGCGGGCACGCTCCTCTTGCAGACGGGCGCGTGGCCCGCCGAGGCGTGGCTGGCGGGCGTGCCGCTCGGCCTGCTGAGCGCGGCGATCCTGGTCGTCAACAACATCCGCGACATCCCCACCGATGCGCGCGCCGGCAAGCGCACCGTCGCCGTCCGCCTCGGGGCGTCCGCAAGCTGGATGGAATACAAGGTCCTGCTCGCCCTCTCGTTCGGGGCCGTGGTGGCGCTCGCGTACGTGTCGCGCGGGGACGCCGGCGCGCTGCTGGTGCTCGTCGCCCTCCCGCTCGCAGTGCACCTCGCGCGCGAGGGCCCGCGGCGAGAAGGCGCTGCGTTGAACGCGATCCTCGTGCGCACCGCGGCGCTGCACGCGCTGTTCGGGCTGCTCCTCGCGCTGGGGGTGGCGCTCTGAGCCTGGCCACGAGCGCCTTCGCACGACCGCTGCGCGCGCCGCTCCGCACCGCCCGGGGCGAGCTGCGGCTCCGACGCGGGTTCGTGGTGCGCATCACCGACGCGGAGGGCCACGTGGGCCTCGGCGAGGCCGCGCCGCTGGAGCCTTGGACCGAGGATCTCAAGCGCTGCGCCGCCGCCCTCGAGGATGCGGCCGGCGTCCTCGCTGGTCCCGTGGGCGAGGCGCAGCGCGCCCTCGACAAGCTCGACGTCCACGTTCGCGCGCTGCAGCATTGCCGGGCCGCCCGGCACGGGCTGGCCCTCGCCCTGCTCGACCTCGCGGCGCAGCAGCGCGGCATGCCGCTCGGGGCCTACCTCGCGGGGCAATTCCTCGACGGTGCGCCACCGGCCGACCGCGTGGAGGTGAACGCGCTGCTCGGGACCGCGGACCCGAAGGCGGCTGCGGCAGAGGCCGCCGAGCTCCTCGCGCGGGGGTATCGTTCGTTCAAGCTCAAGCTCGCGGGCCCGCGCGACGCCGACCTGGAGCGCGTGGCGGCGGCGCGCTCGGCGATCGGCCACGCGGAGCTGCGGCTCGACGCGAACGGAGCATGGGACCGCGCCGAAGCCGCGGGGCGGCTACGCGAGCTCGCCGCGTTCGCGCCGGCCTTCGTTGAGCAGCCCGTTCCTGCCACCGACGTCGAGGGCCTGGCGGACCTGCGCCGGATGTCCCTCGTGCCCATCGCGGCCGACGAGGCTGCCGCCACCCCAGCAGCCGCCGAGCGCGTGTTGGCGGCCGGCGCGGCGGACGTGCTCATCGTCAAGCCGATGGCGCTCGGCGGACCCGACCGCGCCGTCGAGGTCCTCGCCGCCGCGCAGCGCGCGGGCGTGCCGTGCGTCGTCACGAGCCTGCTTGACGGGCCCATCGCGCGCGCGGGCGCCTTGCACGTGGCCGCCTGCGCGCCGCCGCCGCGCCGGGCATGCGGGCTGGGCACCATCGCGCTGTTCGGGGGCATGAAGGACGACGTGCGCGACGGATCGCTCGCCGTGCCGCGCGGACGCGGGCTGGGGTTGGGTGGAACGCGTGGCTGACTGGCTCGCGGACGCGGCGCGCGACGCGCCCGGCAACCTCGCGGTCGCCGCCGACGACGCGACCCTGACCTACCGCGAGCTGGACGCGCGCGCGGCCGAGTTGGCGGAGCGGCTCGCCGGCCTCGGCATGGCCCGGGGCGCGCGCGTGGCCACGTCCCTGGGCGCCAGCGCCGAGCACGTGGCCCTCGTGCACGCCCTGGCGCGCGCCCAAGCGGTGTGGGTGCCCCTCGACCCGAGGCTGCCCGCGGCCGAACGCGATGCGCGCGCGCGCTTGACCGGCGCGCGACCGCTGGCGCTGCCGGATCTCGGGCGCGCGCCGCGCGCCCCCGTCGAGCCGTGGTCGCCCACGGGACTCCACGCGCTCCTGTTCACCAGCGGCACAGGCGGCCAGCCCCGCGCCGCCATGCTCACCTACGAGAACCACGCGGCGAGCGCCGCGCAGGTCAACACCCAGCTCGGCCTCGTCCCCGAGGACCGTTGGCTCGCGAGCGTGCCCTTGTTCCACGTGGGCGGTCTCGCAGCGGTCGTGCGCTGCACGCTCGCGCGCGCGGGGCTCGTGCTGCAGGGACGCTTCGACGCAGCGCGCGCCAGCGAAGCCCTCGACCGGGGCGTCGCCTTCGCGTCCTTCGTGCCGACCATGCTGGAGCGCGTCCTCGCGCACCGCGGCGCGCGGCCGTTCCCGCCCACGCTGCGGGCCATCGTGCTCGGCGGCGACGCCGCGCCCGCGCGCCTCGTGGAGCAGGCGCGCCACCTCGGCGCGACCGTGCTGCCGTCGTACGGGCTCACGGAGGCAGCATCGATGGTGGCGTGCGCCAGCGCGCGGGACGACGCCGGCAGCGCAGGCAAGGCCTTGGGCACGACCCGCGTCGCGATCGAGCAAGATGACGGCACGCCGTGCGGCGCCGGCGAGATCGGCGAGATCACCGTCCAAGGACCCACGGTGATGCTCGGCTACGAGGCCGACCCTGCCGCAACAGCCCGCGCGCTGCGCGGCGGCCGCCTGCACACGGGCGACCTGGGCTTCCTCGACAAGGACCACCGGCTCTGGGTCGTGGGCCGGGCCGACGACCGGATCACCACCGGCGGCGAGAAGGTGGACCCTGCGGAGGTCGAGGAGCTCCTGCGCAGTCATCCGAGCATCGCGGACGCGGCCGTGGTGGGCCTGCCCGACGCACAGTGGGGCCAGC
>DASYRW010000072.1:0-3972 GCA_036003985.1 Thermoplasmatota archaeon | reverse complement strand
CACCGCGTCGACGGCCGGCTTCAGCGACAGCACGAAATCGCGGTCGTGCACGCGGCTCAGGCCCGGCGCGGTTCTGCCACCCTCGGGCGTGACGAGGCTGGCGCCTTGGAACACGAGCCCGCAGCCGCCGGCCGCAGAGGGCACCAGCTCGCGCTCCAGGATGCGCGCCGCGTCGGGCTTGTTCGCCGCCACCTCGAGGAGCGGCGCTCGGTAGAGGCGGTTGCGCACGTCGAGGCCGCCGAAGTTCAGCGGCTCCGTCAGCGACGCCACGTCGCGACGATGCGCGGCGCGCCTCAAGTGCCTGGTCCTCCGCACACGCTGCCCGGCCACCCCCAAACCCTTATAAGGAAGTGGCACGTTGGCCGCCGCTGCCGCCTCGGCGGAGGGTCTGCGATGTCCAAGCGCACGAAGAAGGCCTCGATGACGGGCAGGTTCGGCCCCCGCTACGGCGTGAGCATCCGCCGCCGCGTGCTCGAGGTCGAGACCCGCCAGCGCGGCCGGCACATCTGCCCCAAGTGCGCCGCGAAAGCCCTCAGCCGCACCTCCACGGGCATCTGGGAGTGCCGCAAGTGCGCCCACAAGTACGCGGGCGGCGCCTACTTCCCCGAGACGGTCGTGCACAAGACGACCGAGCGCGCCATCCGCGACGCCCTCGAAGGCAAGACCCGCCGCGAGGAAGAGGAGAAAGCCGCCGAGGCCCGCGCCAAGGCCAAGGCCGCGCGCGGCGCGCCCAAGGGTGCTTAGCCATGTACCGCTGCGGCAAGTGCAAGCGCACGGTCGAGTTCGACGCGAACAACATCGGCATGCGCTGCCCCTACTGCGGCTCGAAGGTGTTCTACAAGGAGCGCCCGACCGTCGCAAAGAAGATCCGCAGCCGCTGAGCCATGCTCGCGGCGCGGCTCATCTTCGATCTCGATTCCCCCGCGCAGGCCGACGCCGTCGAGGCCGCGCTCCTGCCCGAGCTGGGCGACGACGTGCCCGGCGCCCGCAGCAGCCTCGCGCGCGCGGGCTCGAGCCTGACCCTGGACCTGCAGGCCGAGGACGCGGGCGCGCTGCGCGCGGCGCTGAACAGCTACCTGCGGTGGGCGCAGACGGCCCTGGACGTGCACGCCCTCGCGCGCAGGTGACGCATGGCTTCGTCCCTCGCCGAGGAGGTCCGCGCCCGCCATGCGTGGATCCTGGAGGCGGGGTTCCGCATCACGGAAGCGCGCGACGAGGCGAGCTTCGGGGATTCCTACGCGGTGCTGGAAGGCCACGGGGTCCGGGTGCGCGTCGTGCGGGACCGCGGCCAGTGCTGGGCGGAGATTGCGTCCTCGGCGGCGCCCGAGGCCTGGACCCCCTTCGACGATGTTTGCGCGGTCCTGTTCGGGGCGCGCGCCCCCACGGCGCTCACGATGGACGCCGCGATGGAGCAGCTCCGCGAGCGGCTGCTCGCGGCGGCGCCGCGGGCCCGCGAGGATTGGACCGCGGTGCAGGCGCGGGCGGCGGAGGTCGCGCGCACGCGGCGGCGCGGGGCGCGGCGGCGCTAGCGCGGGCGCGCCGGCGGGGCAAGCCTTCAAATCCCAAGCCGCGCTTGCGGAGCCGAGACCATGGCCGCTGAACTGCCCCCGCAGTTGCGCAACCAGTTGCAGCTCCTGCAGCAGCTCCAGCAGCAGGCCCAGGTGGTCATCAGCCAGCGCGCGCAGCTCGAGGTGCAGGTCAAGGAGCACGAGCGCACCCTCGAGGAGCTGGCGAAGGTCAGCGGCGACGCGCCGATCTACCGCTCCGCGGGCTCGCTGCTGATCCGCGCGAAGGACAAGGCCGGCATCGAGGCCGAGCTGAAGGAGGCGAAGGAGACCGCGGAGGTGCGGCTCGCCTCCATGAAGCGGCAGGAGGAGAAGCTCCGCGAGCGCCTCACCTCGCTGCAGCGCGAGATCCAGGCCGCGCTCGCGTCCCAGCAGGGCCGCGTCGCAGGGCCGCGCGGCGGCTGATTCGCGCGCCGCGCGCCCGTGGGCCGCGTCTTCCATCCAACAGCCTTAAATTGCTCCATTTTAAATACCGGCGGCCGCATGGGACCCCGACCCCGCGGTAGGTGAGGCCCTCGTGCACGCCCAGCGCCGCTGCCTTCTCGTGTTCCTGATCGCTGTCCTGGGCTTCGTCGCCGCGCCCGCCGGCCTGGCCGCGACGCCGCAGAAGATGCTCTTCAACGACGCCGCCAGCGCGGACGTGAAGGGCCAAGTGCTCTCGCTCAGCATGGACGGCGGCGGCCGGTGGGGGGCCGTCGCGGTCAGCGACGCTCCGCCCCTGAGCAGCGGGCTCACCCTCGAGGACAAGGAGCTCTTCGCGTACAACCTCGCCACCCAGACGCAAGCCTGGCAGGCGCGGGACCGCGACACGGTGCACGAGGGCGCGCGCCTCGTCGCCGTCGCGAATGGGACGAGCGCGAGCCAGGGCGGCGACTGGCTCGTGATGGTCAACAACTCCGTGCCCGACGTGCTCACGGCCTACCGCAGCAACGGCCAGAGCTCGCGCGGGCAGGACGAGGCCGTGTGGCAGTTCGCGCCCTTCGCGGGCACCATCTATGGCCTGGACATCAACGCCGACAGCCGCGTCGTCGCCTTCGCCTCGGGCGGCGCAGGCATGAACAAGACCTTCGCGGTGCTGCAGAACCGCTTCGAGAGCCAGGGACCCCTGACCCTCTTCCGCTCGCAGCTGCCCGAGACCGCCACGAACGTGACGCGCTACAGCAGCATCGCCGTCGCGACGAACAGCACCGTCCCCGACATCGTCACGGCCAACCGCGGCATCCTCGTCGTCGTGGGGGCCGAGACGGTCAGCGCCGAGGGCTTCATCCAAGGCCAGGTCGAGGTGTGGGACATCAACTTCGGCGGCAGCGACATCGAGCACCCCATCGGCGTGCGCCTCTTCCACCGCGAGACGAGCGCGCCCGTGGACGAGGTCGCCATCAGCGCCGACGGCGAGTACGCCGTCGCGGGCACCCAGGACGGGCAGGTGTTCCTCATCACCATCAAGGAAGGCCTGGCGCGCCGCGGCGTGCCCGGCTCGAACGAGCTCGTCACCACCAGCACGCAGCAGACCGTCGGCAGCGAGGTCACCTCCCTCGCGATCAGCAAGGCCGGCGGCGAGTTCGTGGCCGTGGGCACGAGCGACGGCCAGATCGCGCTCTTCCAGAACCGCCTCGACGCGACCCGCAGCGAGGGCGCGCACCTGCGCGATGTGGCACGCATCCGCGCCGACACGCCGCAGTGCGGAGGCACCCTCAAGGGCCCCGTCGCGAGCGTGGACCTCAGCGACGGCGGCGAGCAGCTCATCGCGGGCGTCAAGAACGGCCTCATCAGCATCGAGGCCGGCGCCTTCGCGCGCTACTTCGCGGCCCAGCCCGTCGAGCCCGCGTGGTGCATCCCGCTGCCCGAGTCCGACGGCGGCGTGCGCGCCGAGGTCAGCAGCGACGGACGCACCATCTTCGCGGGCACGGGCAACAAGGTCTATGGATACAAGAACTTCGACAAGGTCACCCTCGCCGCCGCGGACGGCCAGCTGCGGCGCGCGTCGTCGCCCGGCACGCGGGTCCAGTTCCCCCTCGTGGTCACGAACGAGGGATCCACCTTCGACGTGGTCAACGTCACCACCCAAGGGCCCCTCGAGCCCGGCTGGGAGCTCGAGGTGAGCAACCACTCGCTGCTGCTCATGCCCGGGAAAGCCCAGCAGATCCTGCTCAACGTGACGAGCCCGCCCAACCTGGCGCCGGGCAACTTCACGCTCACCGTGGAGACCCACCCGCAGCGGGCCGGCGACGCCGGGAAGGCCACGCTGGGCCTCAACCTCGACCTCGGCAAGCTGCGGCGCGTCGAGGTGCGCCCGCCAGACGTGACCCAGGTGGCCAGCGCGGGCGTGGAGAACCGCTTCGCCATCACCATCCACAACGGCGGCAACGACGCGGACCGCTTCCGTCTCACCGCGGCGATCCCGGAG
>DASYRW010000071.1:0-4893 GCA_036003985.1 Thermoplasmatota archaeon | reverse complement strand
CGGCCCGTTTGTTCGATTCCTTGGTGATGCGAACATGTGGGGTCCTCCATAGGTTCGCGCGCCGCTGACGCCAGGCCGAGCGCCTCACATGTTCGCGCCCCCGCAGCTAGTTCACCCCGCCCTCCCATGTAGGAGCGTTGTGAACGACATGGAACCTATCCGTACGCAAGCGTCGGTCGTCGCCAGCACGACGACCATCTACGACGCGAATCGCTCCTACGCCGCGGTCGGCGGCTTGATGATCGCGGGTCTGCTCATCGTGGGCGTGCTCGGCTACGTCGGCGTGAACGGCCCCGGCGTGCTGAACACGAGCCCCGCGTTCTTCGTCATGGGCGGCTCGATCCTCATCCTCGCAGCCGCTTCGGTGTACCTGCTCTTCACCCTCCGCAGCACCATCAGCGTGCTCGAGGTGCACGAGAAGACCCTCGCCAAGCTGCAGGCGACCCGCGACGGCGTGCAGGACAACCGCCTCTCGTCGCTCGAGGGCACCCGCGTGAACACCAACAACAACCTCAGCGCGCAGCTCGCGCCCCTGGAGGTCCGCATCGCGAACCTCGAGCGCACCCGCACCGCGAGCCCCAGCGTGATCGTCGTGCCCTCCAACGGCCCCACCGCGCTGCGCGCGGCAACCGTCGGCCGCGGCACCGTCCTCGCCGCGCCCGCGATCCAGAAGAGCCCCTTCGGGGACATCTCCCCCGTGATCGACGTCGAGGGCATCGGCCCCGTGTACGCCGAAGCCCTGAACGGCATGGGCATCCACGACACGCGGCAACTGTGGGAGGCCAACGCCGCGGCGGTCGCGACCAGCGTGGACGCGCCCGTCTCCACGGTGCACAAGTGGCAGCAGATGGCGGAGCTCATCGCCATCAAGGGCATCGGCCCGCAGTACGCGGAGCTGCTCCAGCGCTCGGGCGTGGGCAGCATCGCCGAGCTGAAGGCGTGCGACGCGGACACGCTCCTGGCGCGCGTGACGAAGACGCAGGACGCCCTCGACTCGCGGATCCAAGGCAACACCATCGGCCAAGCGAGCGTGGCGCACTGGATCAAGGCCGCCCGCGACCACAAGGGCGCGTGAACCCCATGTCGCTACGCATCGCGGCGGTCGTCGGGCTGCTGGCGCTCACCGCCTTCACGGCGGGCTGCGTCGGCCCCAGCACCCGGAACCTCTGCGTGGACTCCGCGTCCAGCAGTGGCAACACCGCCACCATCAAGGGCGAGGGCGGGACGTTCACCTACAGCGACCCGAGCGGCCTCGTGAACAGCAACTGGAAGAACCCGGGCGTGTACGTCATCACCGTGGACAACAACGTCATCACGCAGACGCTGAAGGGGTTCACGTACAACGGCGGCTGCCCCCTGGTCGGAGGAAGCTGATGGCCATGATGACGTCCGCGTGGACGGAGGATCATCCCATGTACAAGACCCAGATCACGCAGGAGCAGGCGGCGCGCATGATCCCCACGATGGCCATGGAGGTGGATCCATGGTCTGGGGCCTGATCGCGTTCGCCGTGGGCATCCTGTACGGCTACGTGACGCCCGGCCGCGAGAACAAGAGCGCCCTGTTCTGGAAGGGCGCCGTCATCGGCCTCGTGCTCGGCATCGTGTTCGCGCTGTTCGGCCTCATGAGTGGCTACGACGCCCTGGGCTTCGGTGGCGGCTTCGGCCTGTTCATCACGATCCTCGTGATGACCGTGCTGTTCGTCGTCGGCGCCTGGGTCGGCGACTTCCTCGAGGGACAGCCGCGCCGCTCCTCGAGCTGAGGCGTTGCCCTGAACGAATCCCCCGATGGGTGGGGCTGGCGTACGCCGGCCTCACCCCACCCTTTCCCTTCACCGTGAACCATGACCGAACAACCCCCGAGCAACCACCCGAGCAACCAGGCGGACCCCGCGCCCATGCGAGGCGACGTGCCGGCGCTGCTGGCCTTCTGGCTCGCGCTCCGGTCGCGCCCCGAGGCCGCCGTGAAGCCCCCGCCACCGCCCGATCCGCGAGAGGTGTTGCTGTGAGCGCCTTGCCGCTGCGCTCCAGCGACTGGGCCGGGCGCGAGCGCTACGAGCTCCAGTCGCGATGGCGTCGCGCGGATCTGGAGCGGACGCTCCCCGCGTGCGTGCCGCTGAGCGTGCGCGGGGTGGACCTGTCGTGGTGGAGGAACTGACCATGACGTCGGGGCCCTCCTCCTGTCGCACGTTCCCCGCGGTGACGGGCCGCAGCCACGTTCCCTTGACGGAATCCTCCCTCGGGGTGAGGCTGGCGTCGGCCCGCCCTCACCCCACCCCTTCCCTTCGACCGTGAACCCATGACCCAACGACCACCAAGCATCCAGGCCCGGGACCATCGCGAGAACAGGATGTTCGCGGCCGCGCATCGGAGGCGAACGTCCGGCCAAGGCTTCCGGGGCCGGTGAAGGCCCCCGCAGCGTCACGAACGATTCCACCAAGACCGACAAAGCCCTGTGACACCATGACCGAGCTATTCCCCAAGACGAGTGCAGCCCTCGACGAGGCCGTCCGCGACCTCGAATCGTACGTCGCCGCCGCCGACGAGCGGCTCGCCCACGCCCTCGGGCGTGGCGACCACAAGATGGAGGACTTCTTCCGCCGGGAAGTCGCCCGGCTGAAGGAAGAGGTCGCCAAGCTGCGGGCAGCGTGACGCGCGGGTGGCGTCCTCGCCCCCGCCCCCTGGGCGAGGACCACAGCCTTCGATTCCGGCTGGGGCGGCGTTCGAAGCGCCACGCCCGCGGAGCGACCGCAGGGTCATGAAGGACCACGGACATGCACGCCGGACAAGGGTTGGCCATGGAACCGCGAACGCCCCAGCAGCGAGCCGATGCAGGCTCGACCAGCGCGGAGCTCCGCGCGCTCGGCCACCCGGCCGCCGCCATCGACGCGGCGCCTCGGCGACATCCGGCGTTGCATCACGCCGCGTTGGGGGCGTCGCTGGCCTCGCTCGTCCTCCTGGCGGCGTGGCTCGCCGGCTCGAGGAGCGCCGTGGCCGGGGACTGGCTGGCCCTCGATGTCGTGCTCGGCGTGGCCTTCGCCGCGGAGTTCTTCACGCGCAGCGGCTTCCGCTGGGACCGCGCGGGCTACACGCGCGCCCACGTGTTCGACTTCGTGGCGATGGTGCCGGCGCTGGCGCTGGTCGGGCGCGGCGTGCCCTTCGAGGGCGTGTGGGTGTGGCTCATCCTGGCGATGCGCGCTGCGCGCGTCGTGGACCGCGCCCTCGGCGACGGGTTCGTGAAGCGGAATGCCCTCGCGTTGCTCGAGGGCTTCGAGGAGGAGATCACGGACCGCGTCCTGCTGCGCATCCTCGGCCGCATCGAGGGAGACCTCGGCAGGGGAAGGTTCGGCGCGGCGGTCGCCGAGGCCCTCGCTCGCAACAAGGCGCCCGTGCTGGAGCGCGTCCGGGCCGCGCACCCCATGGAGGGCGTCGCGGGCGAGCTGGCGCACCTCGCGGGGCTCGATGCGGCGCTCCAGCGCGCGGAGGAGCGGGCCTACGACGCGGTCGTGGAGGTGGTGGCGAGCCGGGAGGTGGACGCGGCCATCCGCGACGTGCTGGCGTCGTCCTTCGACAGCATGCGCGGGGAGATCGCGCAGAAGGCGTGGCGGCAGCGGTTGGGGCTGCGCCGCGGCCCGGAGCGCCTCGGCCCGCGGGTGGAGGGCGCGCGGCCATGAGCCCCCGGTCTCCCCCGACCGCGCACGCGGGGCGTGCCTTGCCCCGGGTCGCGTTCGCCGGAACGGTCCCGCTCGCGCACGAGACCATCGGATCCGGGTTCCCGTGGGTGTTCCTCCACGGGTTTCCGCTCGCGCGGCGCTTGTGGTCGCCGCAGCGCATCGCCGGCCACGGGCAGCGCGTCTTCGTCGACCTGCGCGGCTTCGGCGACAGCCCGACCGCGCCCACCGCGACCACGGACGAGATGGCGCGCGACGTCCTCGCCGCGATGAGCGCCCTCGGCCACGAGACCTTCGGCGTCGTCGGCCACAGCCTGGGCGGCTACGTCGCCTTCGGCCTGCACCGCCAAGCGCCCGGCCGCGTCGCGGCGCTGGCGCTCGTGGACACGCAAGCGCGCCCCGACACGCCCGAGGCGGCTGCGAAACGCCTCGACCTTGCCGCGAAGGTCGAGCGCGACGGCACCCTCGCCGCCGAGGAGGCGTTCCTCGGGAAGATGCTCGCGCCTGCGAACCGCGGCGGGCCTTCCCTGGAGCAAGTCCGAGATGTGATGCGGGGGAACAAGCCTGCCGGCCTCGCCGCCGCGCTGCGCGGCATGGCCGAGCGGCCCGACGCCCGGCCGCAGCTGGCCGCGGTCCGTTGCCCGACGCTGGTCGTCGTGGGCGAGCACGACGAGCTGACGCCGCTCGACCTCGCGGAGGAGATGGCCAACGGCATCACGGGCGCCCGCTTGGTCGTCATCCCCCACGCCGGGCACGTGCCGAACCTCGAGAACGCGCCCGCCTTCGAGGACGCTTTCCGCTCGCTCGCTCGCCGACTTGCAGAAGGCTGAGCACACGACGCGGGAGATCGCCGCGCAGCGGCCGTGGTCTCCGAGGCTCGGAGCTGCGCGTCGGCCCAGGGCGTTCCGACGGACCGACGCGTGGCGCGAAACGTGCGTGCTCGTCCCCGGAGCGACGTGGGTGCCTCACATGTCCGGACCGCGGAGCCTATTCAGGCCCGTCCCCTCCTGTCGGCCCAACGTGACCCCTTCGAAACGGCCCTCGCGTCCAAGCGGACCACGGCCAACGCCCGAACGTCACCTCGGATCGTGAAGACATGCAACCCACCCAGACAAGCTCGATCGTACCTGCCAGCCTCGTCGTCATCGCTGCCCTTCTCGTGGCAGGGTGCACGGGCGCCAACGTTGACGCCGCAGCTCCCACCGTGCAATCCACGGATCCCA
>DASYRW010000070.1:0-19242 GCA_036003985.1 Thermoplasmatota archaeon | reverse complement strand
GAGCCTAAGCCTTCGTGCGGGCCTGGCTCGCCGGGTCTCTGCATGCGCGCGCTGCCCGTTCTGCTGGTTGCCCTGCTCGCCTCGCCCGCGACCGCCGTCCTCGCGACCAACGCCGTCACATCGGCTGAAACGCCAACCCTGTCCGGTGAACCCCCGCAGGCGGACCTCGTCAGCACCATCAACGTCTGCCTCGGCGACTTCCCCGAATGGGTGGACGAGTGCGGCGACACGCTCCGCGGCGACCTCGTGTTCATCCCGGGCAAGGGCATCGCCTTCCCGGCCGGCACGCTGCTCGGCGACGCGGCCGACGGGCTGGCCTTCGGCGGGAACCGCGTCTGCGTGGCCAACCAGCAGATCGCAGGCTGCAGCGGCGGCGACATCACGGGCGTGATCCCAGGCACGGGGCTCTTCGGCGGCGGCACGATGGGGGACGTGATCCTCAACGTGGACTTCGGCAGCGTCCAGGCGCGGGTGGGCGCGACGTGCGTCCAGGGCTCCAGCATCCGCGCCATCATCAGCAACGGCGACGTGGTGTGCGAGACCGACGACAACACGCTCTTCACCGCTGGCACGGGCCTGCTCCTCAACGGCACGCAGTTCAGCGTCAACACCGTGGCCGTGCAGAACCGCGTGGGGGCAAGCTGCGCGGCCGGCAGCAGCGTGCGCGCCATCGCGCAGGACGGGACCGTGACCTGTGAGCCCGACGACGACACCAACAGCGGCGGGACGGTCACGAGCATCGCCGCGGGCAGCGGCCTCAACGGCGGGCCCATCACCACCACGGGCACGCTGAGCATCGCGACGGGCGGCGTCACGAGCGCCATGATCGCCGACGGCGCCATCCAGCAGGGCGACCTCGCCTTCACGCCGGGCGACATCACGGCGGTCACAGCCGGCACCGGCCTCAGCGGCGGCGGGAACTCTGGAGAGGCGATCCTCAATGTGGACTTCGGCAGCGTCCAGGCGCGGGTGGGCGCGACGTGCGTCCAGGGCTCCAGCATCCGCGCCATCATCAGCAACGGCGACGTGGTCTGCGAGGCCGACGACGACACGCTCTTCACCGCCGGCGCGGGGCTCGCGCTCAACGGCACGCAGTTCAGCGTCAACACGGCCAGCGTCCAGAGTCGCGTCACTGGCTCGTGTGCCGCGGGCCAGTACGTGCGCGTCATTGCGGAGGACGGGAGCGTGACCTGCGGGTCCGACGCGAACGGTGGCGGGACGGTCACGAGCGTCACCGCGGGCGCTGGCCTGACCGGAGGCACGATCACGACCTCGGGCACCTTCGCGGTCGACACGGCCGCGATCCAGGAGCGCATCACCGGCACGTGCGCGGCCGGCAGCAGCGTGCGCGCCATCGCGCAAGACGGCACCGTGACCTGCGAGGCCGACGACAGCGCCACGTACAGCGCCTCAAGCCCTGTTTCGCTCAGCGGCACGACCTTCGGCCTCAGCAGCGCCGGGTGCGCCTCGGGCGAGGTGTGGAAGTGGAGCGGCACCGCGTGGGGCTGCGACCCCGACGTGGACACCAACAGCGGCGGGACCGTCACCAGCGTGGCCAGCGGCTTCGGGCTGCAGGGCGGCCCGGTGACCGCGAGCGGCACCGTCAGCGTCAACACCTCGCAAGTGCAGCAGCGCGTCACCGGGAGCTGCGCAGCGGGCAACTACGTGCGCGGCATCGCGCAGGACGGCACCGTCACGTGCCAGGCGGACGTGGACACGAACAGCGGCGGCACCGTGACGAGCGTCGCCTCGGGCAGCGGATTGACGGGCGGACCCATCACAGGCACCGGCACCTTGAGCATCGCGACCGGCGGCGTCACGAGCGCCATGATCGCCGACGGCGCCATCGCCAGCGCGGACGTGGACGCGACGACCGTCCAGCGCCGCATCGCGGGCAGCTGCCCGTCGCCCGGCAACGCGATCCGCGCCATCGCACAGGACGGGACGGTCACATGCGAGCCGACCGGCACGGGCGACGTCACGGGCGTGACCGCGGGGAGCGGGCTCAGCGGCGGGGGGCTCGGCGGGGACGTCAGCCTCAGCGTGAACACGACCCAGATCCAAAGCCGCGTGGCCGGCTCGTGCGCCGCGGGCCAGTACGTCCGCGTCATCGCCCAGGACGGGAGCGTGACCTGCGGGTCCGACGCGAACGGTGGCGGGACGGTCACGAGCATCACAGCGAGCGCTGGCCTGACCGGGGGCACCATCACGGGCAGCGGCACCATCGCCGTCGACACGGCCACGATCCAGAACCGCGTCACGGGAGCCTGCGCAACCGGCAACAGCATCCGGGCCATCGCCCAAGACGGCACCGTGACCTGCGAGGCGGATGACAGCAACGCCTACACCGCGTCGAGCCCGCTGAGCCTGAGCGGCTCAACGTTCGGCCTCAGCAGCAGCGGCTGCTCGGCCGGCGAGGTGTGGAAGTGGACTCCCCCAGCATGGGCCTGCGAGCCCGACGCCAACGGCGGCGGCACCGTCACCAGCGTTGCCACGGGGGCGGGCCTGACCGGCGGGCCCATTACCGCCAGCGGCACCGTGAGCATTGCGACCGAGGGCATCACCAGCGCGATGATCGCCGGAGGCGCCATCGGGAGCGACGACATCAACAGCGCGGAAGTGCAGCGCCGCATCGCCGGCGCCTGCGAGTCCGGCCAAGCGCTGCGCGTCATCAGCGAGGACGGCAGCGTCGCTTGCGAAGTCGTCGGAAGCGGTGACCTGACCGGGGTGACTGCCGGCAGCGGCCTGAGCGGGGGAGGATCGACAGGCGAGGTCACGCTCAGCGTGAACACCGACCAGATCCAGAGCCGAGTCAGCGGGAACTGCATCGAGGGCGAGTACCTCCGCATCATCGCCATGGACGGGAGCGTGACCTGCGGCGTCGACCAGAACGGAGGGGGCACCGTGACGAGCGTCGAGACCGGCCCGGGCCTGGTGGGTGGCCCCATCATGGAGAGCGGCACCATCAGCATCGCGACCGGCGGCATCATGGGCTCGATGGTCGCCGACGACCAGATCACCACCTTCCACATCCAGGACGTGAGCCTCCAGATCGAGGACTTCGCCTTCGACCCGGCGACGCAGGCCGAACTGGGCGCGCACCAGGCGGGCTCCGATCACGACGCCCGCTACTACACAAAGGCAGAATTGGGCGACGCGGGAGCCATCAATGCGCCCGGCAACCCCGTGCACTGGACCAAGCTGGCGGGGGCCCCCGAAGGCTTCGCGGACGGCAACGACGATGACACCCTCTACCAACCCGGCGCCGGCCTCACCCTCGCCGGGACGACCTTCGAGATCCCAACGGGCGGCGTGGACACCGACATGGTGCTCGACGGCACGTTGGAGTCCGCAGACATCGCAAACGGCGCCCTGACGGCGGCCAAGATTGCCGATGGGGCCATCACATCGGCCAAGGTTGCGGATAGTGCAGTGACGTCGGTGAAGATCACCGATGGAGCGGTCACCGCTGCTGACATCGACGCGACCGCCGTGCAGCGCCGCATCGCGGGCAGCTGCAATGCGGGCAACGCCATCCGCGCGATCAACCAAGACGGCACCGTGACCTGCGAGGCGCTAACCGGGAATGGCGACATCACGGCCGTGGCCGCGGGGACAGGCTTGACCGGCGGAGGCCAGAGCGGCGACATCACGATCAGCCTCACCACGCCCACCTCCACCAGCCTTGGTGGCGTGAAGGCGACGACGTGCGCGACCGGCCATGTTGTGACCGCCGTGACGACCGCGGGCGACGCCGGCTGCGCGGTCGACCGCTGGTGGCTCACGGGCTCCGTCCCCCGCGCCAACAAGCTCGCCACCGTGGACGCGACGGGCGACGTGGGGCAATACGCTTCGCTCACCGTCGGGGAGAACGCCCTACCGGTGATCGCGTACTACGACGCGACGAACGGGGACTTGAAGGTGGCCGCGTGCGCCGCCTTGGCTTGCGATGCAGGCACCACCATCTCGACCCTCGACAGCACGGGCAACGTCGGCCGCGAGGCGAGCATCGCCATCGGGCTGGACGGCAAGCCCGTCGTCGCGTACCGTGACTTGACGAACGGTGACCTGAAGGTGGCCAAGTGCGGCAACGCGGCGTGCAGCGCTGGCACCGCGATCACCAGCGTGGACACCGCGGGGGACGTCGGCCGACACGTCAGCATCGCCATCGGCACGGATGGGTTCCCTGCCATCGCCTACGAGGACGTCACGAATTCGGACCTGAAAGTCGCGAAGTGCGGGAACGCTGCATGCAGCGCCGGCAACACCGTCACGACGGTGGACAGCGCCGGCATCGTTGGGGGGCACACGAGCATCGCCATCGGCCCCGACGGATTCCCTGTGATCTCGTACGCCGACAACACGAACAACGACCTGAAAGTCGCGAAGTGCGGCAACGCCGCGTGCAGCGCTGGCAACACCCTCACGGCGGTCTACGTGAACAGCGCCGGTTCATCTACCAGCATCGCAATTGGCAGCACCGGCACGCCAGTCATCGCCTACCAGACCGGGCAGGGTCCCCGAGTGACCCGGTGCGGGAACGCGGCCTGCACCGCGGGGAACACCTTCGTGGATCCCTTGCAAGGGCTGGGGGACACACCAGGGGACTTCAGTCTGGTCCTCGCGTCCGACGGCCTGCCATTCGTCGCGTACTACGAGACGGCCGGGGCCGATCTCAAGGTGCTCAAGTGCAGCGATACCGGGTGCAGCGCGGGCAACACGGCCACAGCCGTCGACACCACGGGCACCGTGGGCGAGCATGCGAGCGCCACGCTGGGCGCCGACGAACTGCCCATCGTCGCCTACTATGACGCCACGAACGGCGACCTCAGGATGGCGAAGCTGGCGAACGTGTTCGGCATCAGCAACTGGTGGCATCGCTAGCCCGGACGTCCGCTCCGGCCGAGCGCCCACGGTGCGTCCTCGGAAATGGCCCTGGGCGTCCGCCGTCCGCTGGCCCTGCCCTGTCGGCGGCGAACGCGCACAGGCTCGTGCACGGCGCCCGAAGGGCCGCTCCGGACCTTGGCCGCAACCTGCTTCACGGGCGGCCGTGGTGCCGAGCGCGCGGCGCCCGCCAGGCTGCGCTGCGGTTTGGGCCGGCGCGCGTCCCCGGACGCTTCACAAAACTACTTGCCCCCGAAGCGGGGAGGAAGGGCCATGACGCTGCCCGGACGCGGGTTCCTCGCCACCCTGCGGCGCCTGGCCGCCGCACTGGGCGACGGGGACGTCGACTGGTGAGGCGTCGGCCCCTGCGCCGCGCGGGTTCGCCTTCTACAGGTTCACGCCCGTCGTGTGCTCGACCTGCAAGACCGTGCGCTCCACGGGATCCACGAGGGGCGCGGTCAGCAACGTGAGCTGCAGGCCCTTCTCCGCGACCGCGCGGTTGAGGATCCACTCCACCGTCGGGCCGCGGTCGGTGTGCGCCTGGTCGAAGGCGTACTCGCTCACGACGCCGACCGCGAGGCCGTTGCTGTCGATGAACGGGCTGCCGCTGTCGCCGAACGTCGCCGTGGTCTCGGCCAGGTACACTTGGCCGTCGATGTAGTCGAGCTCGCCCGCCCGCGGGCGCGTGGCCTCGCTGGCGCTGAAGCCGGTGCCGTAGCCGTAGTGGTACAGCACGCGGGGCGGGATGAGGAAGCCGCCGGCGCTCGTCGCGAAGCCCGTGGGGCCGCCCCAGTGACGCACGGCCGGGTCCACCTGATCGTACAGGTTGCTGCTGATCTGCACGAGCGCGAAGTCGGCGCCGGTGCTGTCCCACACCACGCTCCCGATCGCGCCGATGCCGGCGATGCTGACCGATTGGCCGAGGTTGGCGCAGTGGCCCGCGCTGCCGATGTACAGCTTGCCGGTGTTGTCCGCGAAGACGAAGTTCACGGTGCAGCCGGCAGGAGCGGTCATCTGCGCGCCGGGCTGGATGCCCCGCGGATAGTGGTGCGCGCCCGCCATGGGCACGACCCCGGGCACGACGCTGGCGAGCACGAACGAGCCCACGAACACCGCAGCGATCCAGCCGATCCTCACAGCGCAACCTCCAGCCGCGCGGCCACCGCGGCGGGGCCTTTTCAGCGTTTGCTGGCGAACCTCTCCGCCGGCCCTGCGGGAGCGGCAGAGGTGAAGCGTTTTATCCGAAGCCCGTCGTGCGCTGCCTGTGGACATCTTCACCCACGCCGTGCTTCCGCTGGCGGCGCTCGCGTTCCTCCGGCGCCCCCTCGCCGAGCGGCTGGCCATCGGCCTCGGCGCGGCGATGCCCGACATGGACGTGTTCTTCTCGTGGGCCACGCGGCTCTGCGATGATCCCTGCTTTGCATTCACCCACCGCGGGCTGAGCCACACCGTGTGGGGCGCACCGCTGCTCGGCGCGCTGGGGCTCGCGATCGTGACGATGCCGTGGTGGTCGCGGCGATGGCCGCGCATGGCCGCGTTCCAACTGGGGCCGATGACGCTGCTGGCGGCCCTGGTCGGGGGCCTGAGCCACGTCGCGCTCGACGCGCTCACGATCACGGGCACGCCCGCGCTGTGGCCGCTGACGCTGCAGCGCTTCACGCTGAACATCTACTTCTTCAGCCTGCTGTACACGGCGCCGCTGGCCTTGTGGGTCGTGTGGCGGCTCTTCCGGGGCACGCTGCAGGAGCGCCACCTGAAGCTCGCGGCGCTCGGGCTCGTCGCGATGCTCGTCGCGGGCGGCGCCTTGCGCGTCGCGACGATGCCCCAAGGGCTCGGGGCCGATGCGGTCGTGCAGCCGTCGCCGCTCGACGGCGAGTGGCTCGTGGCGAAGCCCGGCGCCGCGCCCGGGAGCTGGGAGGTCGCGACGACCTCCGTGTGGCGCGCGTCGCTGCACACCACCCACGCCGGCAACGCGACCGCCGCGTCCGCCGACGCCGTCGCGCGCGCGCAGGCGCTCGGCGCGTGGAAGGGCTGGGCCTGGACCAACGAGGCGCCCTTGGTCAACGCCACGGCCATCGAGGACGGGTGGCGCCTCGAGTTCCGCGACGCCTTCGCGCTGCACCGCAACGCAACCGGCTGGAACATCGGGGGCTTCGCGCGGGAGCGGCCGCTGGTGATCGAGGTCGCGCGCGGCGAAGCGCGCGTGGTCGAGCGCGCGCCGTTCTTCGGCGCGGGCTAGCGACGCTTGAGCTCCTTCAGCACCTCGCCGGCTTTGCGCGTCGTGACCACCTGGGCAGGCTCGAGCCAGCCGCGCCGCGCCTGGTCGAGGCCCCATCCGAGCAAGTGCTTGCCGGGCGCGCCGTGCGCGTCGCTGTCGACGGCGAAGCGGCACCCCCACTCCCGTGCGCGCCGCGCCAGCTCGCCGTTGAGGTCGAGGCGGTCGTGCTGGCAGTCCAGCTCGAGGCACGTGCCGCTCTCCGCGGCGGCCTCGAAGACCTGGTCCACGTCGAACCGCAGCGGCTCGCGCTGGCCGATCTTGCGGCCGGTCGGGTGGCTGAGGATGTCGATCCTGCCGGAACGCAGCGCCCTGCAGATGCGCTCGGTCATCTCCTCCGGGCCCATCTGGAAGCTCGTGTGCACGCCCGCGACCACCACGTCGAGCTGGTCGAGCACGTTCGCCGGCAGGTCGAGGTCGCCGTCCTTGAGGATGTTGGCCTCGGTGCCCACGAACACCTTCACCCTGCCCGCGTGCTTGTCCGCCAGCTCCTCGACCCTGGCCTTGTGCTCGAGCAGCTGCTCGCCCGTCAAGCCCCACCCCGGCAACCCGATGCTGTGGTCGGTGAGGCCGATGTACTCCAGCTGCGATCGCGCCGCGGCTTTGATCCAGTCCTCGGGGCTGAGGATGCCGTCGCTGCGGTTGCTGTGCGTGTGCAGGTCGCCGCGCAGGTCGCGCTCCTCCACGAGCTTCGGCAGCTTGCCGTCGAGGGCCGCCTCGACCTCGCCGAGGTCCTCGCGGATCTCCGGCGCGATGTACGGCAGGCCGAGCTTCGCGTACACGTCCTCCTCCGTCGCGCCGGCGATGCGCTGCCCGAGCTTGGGCTCTCGCTCCTCCTCGCCCTTCGCGGCCTGCTTGCCCCTCGGCTTCGGCGGCTGCTCGACCTCGAAGAGGCCGTATTCGTTGAGCCGCCAGCCCTTGCGCAGCGCGAGGCCGCGCAGCTTGATGTTGTGCGCCTTGCTGCCGGTGAAGTACATCATCGCCGCGCCGAACTCCTCGGGCGCCATGACGCGCAGGTCCACCTGCAGCCCCGAGATCAGCCGCACGCTGGTCTTGCGCTCGCCGGCCGCGAGCGCCTCCGCGCCTGCGAGGCCGAGCAGGGCCTTGCGCAGCGCCTCGCCGCTCCGCGCCTTGGGCACCGCCACGAAGTCCAGGTCGCCGACCGTGTCGCGGCGCCGCCGCAGCGAGCCCGCCATGGCGATCTTGGCGGCGTGGGGCTCGAGCGCAGCGAGCACGTCCTCGGCGGCGTGGTGGGCCTCGGGCAGCATCACGCGGCGGCCGATCGACGCGAGGGCCGCGATGCCCTTCAGGATGTCCGCCTGGCTCTTCGGCCCGAAGCCCTTGAGCCCCAGCAGCCTGCCTTTCTCCGCGGCTTCCTTGAGCTGCGCGACGCTGTCGATCTTCAGCTCCTTGTGCAATTGCAGCGCACGCTTGGGGCCGAGGCCCGGCACCTTGATCAGCTCCAAGAGCCCCGCCGGCAACGCGTCGCGCATCTCCTCGAGCTTGCGCATCTTGCCGGTCGCGGCGTACTCGCGCAGCTTCTTGAGGATGCCCTCGCCGATGCCCGGGAGCGCCTCCACCGCGCCGGAGGCCAGCGCGGCCTCGAGCTCGCCCTCCACTTGGAAGAGCGTGCGCGCGGCGCGGCGGTACGCGTTGGCGCGGAACGTGTCGCCCTGCAGCTGCTCGAGGTCGGCCAGCTCGTCCAGCAGGGCAGCCGCGTCGGCGCAGCGCACCATGGTCGCGGATGGCCCGTCGGGGGCAAGACGGTTGTGGGCCAGCGGCCGGCGCAACCCGCAAGGCCGAAGCCCGCGCGCGTGCTGCGCACCGCGTGGCCACGCGCCGGCAGCGCATCTTGGACCTGCTGCAGCAGCGGCCAGAGGGCTGGAGCCCGCTCGAGCTGGCCGAGGCCCTCGACGCCGACGAGGCCAGCGTGCTCGAGGACCTGCGGCACGTGCAGCGTTCGCTGAAGCGCAGCGGCCTCGCGCTGCTCATGCAGCCCGCGACGTGCCGAGCCTGCGGCTGGACCGGCACTGGCGAGACACCGCGCAGCCCCGGCAAGTGCCCGGCCTGCAGGGGAACCTGGATGCAACCGCCGCGGTTCCGGGTCGCGCCCCGATAGACAGACCGTTTGAGCCTGAGGCCCTTGGGAGAAAAACCTCTTGGGCAGGCAGCGCGAGCGGGGGCCATGCGCCCAGCAGCCGCGCTCGTGGTCGCGCTGGCCTTGGTGCTGAGCGGTTGCCTGGGCGTCGGACCGACGCCCCAGCCGGCCGCGATGCCCGCGCCGGCAGCGCCGCCGAGCGCGCAGCCCTCGGGTCCCTCGACCGGAGAGGCGTCCGCGCCCCCGATGGCGGAGGACGCACCGAGCCCGGCGCCAGAACCTCTTCGCCCCGCGTCCGACCCGCTGTGGTACAACCCGCAGACCACGCCCCACCCGATGTTCAACTTCCCCACCCTCAGCCACCCCGCGACGGGCGCCCGAGACCCACCCGCTCCTGATGGGATGGTTCAGCCCGGGCACCATCCTCCTCGAGGACCCCGCCCTCGACCAGCCCCTCGTGACCTCGCTGCGGTCCTGCACCGCCCACCACGGCCGCCTCGTGCCCGACCCGGACGGCCGCGACCTCCTGGCCATGGCGTTCTATACGCAGGGCACGGTCCTGGTCGATTTCACCAACCCCCGCTTGCCCGCGGAAGTCGCGCAGTTCCACGACAGCACGGACACGTGGGAGGCGCAGTACTACAGCGGTTACCTGTTCACCGGTGACCGCGATCGCGGCATGGACGTGCTCGGCTTCACGTGACGCGCCGCGGAGCCGTCCACCGCCCGGGCCTTCCGACGCGACGACGCGCCGCAGAAGCCGCGCGACCGGTCCATCCCTTGGAAGGAACGATCCGGCTCAGGCAAACCTTTTAGCCAAGCAGCGCGAGCCGGGGGCCATGCGTCGGGCAGGATTGGCGCTGGTCGGGCTCGCATTGGTGATGAGCGGCTGCCTCGGGGCGTCGAACACGGTGCAGCCCAACGCGCTGCCGGGCTTGGCCCTGCTGACGCCGGCGGCCGAGCCGCTGTGGGTCAACCCGCAGACCACCCCTCACCCCCTGTTCAACTTCCCCACGCTGAGCAACCCCGCGACCGGCGTGAACGTCCCGGCCTGGTGGGCGCCCATCGCGGCCAAGGAGCTGCCGAGCCCCATCACCGGCCTGGAGCCGCTCGCCGCGACCCACGACGAAGTGCCCAGCGGCGGCGGCATGAGCGTGTTCGGCTCGCTCGCGGTCGTGCCGGGTTACGGCAACCCCACGAGCATCCTCGACATCACCGACCCCGCGGCGCCGAAGCTGCTGAGCACCATCGAGGAGGAGAACCACCGCAACGTGGACTTCATCGCCTTCCCGACCGGCCGGCTCATCGCGGTCTTCGCGACCGGCAACGGCACGATCCCCGTCTGGGACATCACCGACCCCGCCCACCCGGTGCGGATCAGCGAGTTCCAGCCCACGGCGGGGACGCACAAGATCAACGTGGTGCCCGGCACGCCCATCGTGTACAACGCCAACAGCAACGGCGGCGGCTGTCCCATCCCCGACCCGAGCGGGGGCCTGGCCTGCTTCATGGTGGGCTCGCGATTCGCCGACCAAGGCACGGGCATCACGGAGATCTACGACCTCTCCGACCCCGAGCACCCGCTGCTGGTCCAGGACTGGCAGAACGGCTTCGGCTGCCACCACATCTACTTCTGGATCAACCCCGCGGTGGAGAAGTACCGCGCGCTGTGCGCCGGCATCGAGTTCACGCAGATCTGGGACATCGCGGACCCGCGCAACCCCGAGGTCATCGTGAGCGTGCCGATGCAGCACGGCAACACGGCCCTGCCGAGCACCCATCTGGGGATCGAGAGCTTCAGCCACTTCAGCATCCTCAACTACGCCGGCGACACGCTCATCGTGGGCGACGAGAGCGGCGGCGGCGGCCTTCCGCCGGGCTGCGTGGCGCACGCGTCCACGCCGCTGGGCGACGTGAGCACGCCCGTCGGCGCGCTGTGGTTCTACGACGTGTCCGACGAGAGCAACCCGCAGCTGAAGGGCTGGTTCAGCCCCGGTTACCCGCTGAACAACCTGCCGCCGGCCGGCGCGGGGGCGGTGTTCGGCAACAGCTGCACGGCCCACCATGGCAGGCTCGTGCCCGACCCCAGCGGCCGCGAGCTGCTCGCGATGGCGTTCTACCGCGCGGGGGTGGTGCTGGTGGACTTCACCGACCCGGCCGCGCCGTGGCTCGTGGACCAGTGGAACGACGGCACCGACACGTGGGAGGTCCAGTACTACAACGGCTACCTCTTCACGGGCGACCTGGCGCGCGGCATGGACGTGCTCAGCCTCACCTAGGCCCGGCGGCGGCGGCCCGCGATCGCCGCGAGCGCGAGCACGCCCAGCACCGCCGGCAGCTCGAGGCCGGGCACGCGGCTGCCCGAGTCCTTCGTCGCGTTGCCGCCCTGGGTGCCCGTCGCCGACGAGGCCGCTTCGGGCTTCTTCAGCACGACCACGGTGCCCACCATGCCGGGGTGGATCTTGCAGAAGTACAGGTAGTGGCCGGCGGCGTCGAAGGTGTGGCGGAACTCCTTGTTGGCGCTGTCGAGGCTCATCATGCCCTGGGCTGTGTTCCACCACGGCGGCTCGCCGTCGATCTGCGGGCTCGAGTCGAACTGGGCGGCCGGGCTCGGGCTCGTGACAGTGTGGGGCTCGTTCGTGGCCATGTTGGTCCACACCACGGTGGTGCCCTGGTCGACCGTGATGTCGGCCGGGCCGAAGCTGTCGTGGACCGCGTCGCCACTGCCCCAGCCGGCGGTGACGTACACGAAGTCGGGCCCCTCCGTCTCGTTCCCCGGGCTCGTCCCGGGCAGCACGATCCCGCCCGGCCCCGCCGTCGCGTTGGTGGTGGTGTTCAGCACATGCACGACGCCCGTCATGGGCGGGTGGATCTTGCAGAAGTACGCGAAGTCGCCCGGCGTGTCGAAGGTGGCGTTGAAGCTCGCGCCCGGCATGAGGAACCCGCCGGGGCCGAACCACGCCGCGAGGGCGGGGTCGTCCTGCCGCAGCGCGGGCGTGGAGTCGAAGACGCCGGGGCTCGTCGCGGTGTGGGGCTCGTGGCTCTTCGCGGCCCACACCACCGTGTCGCCCTCCCACACCACGGCGGTCTCAGGGAAGAACCGCAGGAATGTCATCGCCGGGTCGTTCGGGTCGTCGCGGCCCACGTCGACGTCCACCGTCGCGGCAGACGCGGTCGCGGTCATCGCCAACAAGCCTGCCAGCACCAGCCAAGCGCCCCGCATGACGATCGCCGCGCCGGCCACGGCGCGCCAGGTTAAGAGCCTCGCGCTCGCCGCGGACACAGAAACGGACACCTGCGCGGGCGCACCCTGACGCGTCAATGCCCCGAGGCCCGCAAAGCATCTGCCCGGCCGCGGCGCTGGGGGCCCATGGCCGCGCCGACGCCCGCGCCCCCCCTGCCGCCGCCCGAGACGATGGTCCGCCTGCCCGGCGAGGCCGAGGCGGAGCCCGTGCGGCCCGACGAGGTGCGGCGCCGCAACATCCGCGACGTGGCGATGCTGGCCCTCGGCATCGCGAGCCTGGGCATCGTCGCCTACGACTTCTTCTACGGCGGCGCGCTCAGCGACGGCGACCGGTCCGCCCTCGAGCTGCTCGACCTCGCCATCGTGCTGGTCTTCGCGGCCGAGTTCGTCTGGCGCTGGCGCGAGGCGGACCGGCGCGGCCGGTTCGTCGTGCAGAACTGGTTCGACGTGGTGGGCCTCGTGCCGCTCATGGTCACGTCGTTCCCTTTGTTCCGCGCGCTGCGGCTGCTGCGGGTCTTCATGATCGCGTCGCGGCTCATGCGCATGTGGAGCTTCTTCACGGGCGAGAAGAGCGCGCAGCTCGTCTTCAACCGCTACCGCGCCGCGCTCGTGGAGGAGGTCAGCGACAGGGTCATGCTCAACTCTCTCGCGCTGATGGAGAACCATCGCGCGCGGCACCTACCCGAAGGCGATCGGCGACAGCCTCGCGCAGCGCCGCGAGGACCTCGCGCGCATGGCGCTCGATGCCAGCAAGGCCAACGACCTCGGCCGCTGGTTCGCGATGGTACCGGGCTTCGAGGCGGCGGTGCAGCGCACGGCCCTGACCACCGTGGACACGGTCGTCGCCGCGCTCCGCAGCGACGAGATGCAGGGCACGTTCGAGACCACGGTGCGCAGCATCACCGCGGAGCTGCGCGAGGAGATCGCGCGCAAGGAGTGGAAGGAGCGCCGTCCCGGCGCCGCGCCGCCGGCTGCGAAAAGCTCATGAGGGGGCCTGCCTTCCCAGCCCTGACGCCGCCTTGGCTCAGTGGCAGAGCGACTCCTTGGTAACATCCGCTTCGGTGACGCGTTCCCGCGAGTGAGGCCGAAGAGGAGTAGGTCCCGGGTTCAATCCCCGGAGGCGGCTTCCGCGCGTCGCAGTTCAAGCGACCGAGAGTTGGCCCATCATGCCTGCTTCCATGTGCTCGCTGATGTGGCAGTGGTACACCCACGTCCCCGGGTTCGTCATCGCCACGAGGAGGACCACCTCGCCGCCGGTGGGCACGAGCACGGTGTCCTTCCACGCAGGGTTGGGGTCGGCCTGCCCGTTCCGGCTCACCACGAGGAAGCGCTGCCCGTGCAGGTGGAAGCTGTGGTCCATGGGGTGCATCGCGTCGATGCGGTTCCGCAGCAGCACCGGCACGAGGTCCCCGCGCGCGAAGTGGTAATCGGCCGCCATGCCCTCCTTGCCGGTCGCGTTGTCGCGGATGATCCACGCCACGTTGCTGAGGTCGCTGAGGGCGTTCGCGGCCTGGTGGATGTCCTCCCACTCCACGTCGGGCGGGGGGCTGGTGTGGCTGTGGGGCACGCCGCCGAAGGCGAGCATGTCCATGCGCATGTCGAGGTCCCACGTCACGCGCACGGGGTCGCGGCCGTGCTGCAGCGCCTCGCGCAGGCTCTCGGCGGCGCGCGCGTGCGGGCCCGGGGGCGCTCCCGCGTCCTGGACGGGAGCGCCTTGCACGCGGAACGTGGCGAGGGGCACGAAGCCGAGGGGCGTGAGCGTCGGGCGGTTGTACAAGCCGACCTGGCCTTCGGCCGGCATGACGACATCGACGACGGCCCGCTCGCCCGGCGCCAGGACCACGCTATCAGCTGCCCGCGGCGCGTCGAAGAAGCCCCCGTCGCTCGCCACCCACTCCACGAGCGCTGCGCCCGCGACCTGCAAGCGGAAGGGCCGCGCGTTCGCCGCGTCGAGCAGCAGCAGGCGCACGCGTTCCCCCGGCTGGGCCGTGCCCTCCCACGTGCGCGCGCCGTGCACGATGTAGGCGTTGCCGTAGCGCCCCATGAGCGTGTGGACCACCGTCTCCTCGAAGTACGGCCCGACGTCGCCGTTGGCGAGGAAGAGGTCGCTGAGCAGCAGGGGCACTTCCCGCGGCCCCTCGCCGCGCTGGCGCTCCGGCCCCTCCACGACGAGCATGCCCGCCAGGCCAAGGCCCTGCTCGAGGTCCTCCCGGACGTGCGCGTGGTACCAGAACACGCCCTCGTCGGGGACGCGCAGCGTGTAGTCAAAATCGCCGCCCGGAGGCACGGGGTCCTGGCTGACGCCGGGCACGCCGTCCATCGTCGCGGCGAGGCGGAGGCCGTGCCAGTGGACGGTGGTGTTCCAAGGGAGGTCGTTGTGGAAGCGCACCGCGACCGTCGCGCCCTGCGGCATGCGCAGGGTGGGGCCGGGCACTTGCCCGTTGTAGGCGAGCATCCGGAGTGCGTGGCCCACGCCGGGGTCGTGCGCCACGAACCCCGCGGCCAGGTCGAACGACGCGCCATCGGCAAGGCGCACCTCCTGGCTCGGTCGGGAGGGCGGCAGACCGACCACGCTGCGCTCGATGGGCGTCCGCGGCCCCGGGGGCGCGTGGCCGAGCATGCCCATGCCGCTCATGCCGGCCATGCCGCCAGCGCCCGCCATGCCCGGCATGCTCGCGGAGTCACCGCCGGTGGGCGCGGACGGGGGCGGGTTGCCCGCGCACCCGGCGATGGCCGGCACGACGAGCGCAACGAGCACGATCCCGAGGCTGGCACGCACGGCGCTCCACCGGGCGACGGGGCGATATACGTTGCGTCCTCGGCTCGCCCCTCAGCCCCGCCGGCGCAGGGCGGCGGCGATGACGCCGAGCGCGACGAGCGCCAGCCCTGCGGGGGCACCTGGCACCGCGGACGAGCCCGCGGCCTTGCCGGCCTGGGAGCCCGACGAGGAGCCGCCGGCGGTGCCGTTCATCATCGCGGTGGCATGCTCGAGGACGGTCACGGTGCCCCACATGTCGGGGTGGACCTTGCAGAAGTACGCGTACTGACCGGACCGGTCGAAGGTCTTCCGGTACTCGGTGTGGGGCGGCCCTCCCTCCTCCGGGGCTCCAGGCGCGGGCAGCGACAGCGCGCCGCGCGGCCCGCTGAACCAGTCGGGCGGGATCTCCGTGAAGTCGAACGCGGGGCTGCTATTCCACGTGAAGTCGTTGCCGGGCCCTGGCGGCGCGTTGGGGTTGGCCGGGGCGCCGGTCACGGTGTGCGGCTCGGTGCTGGCCATGTTCTCCCACTGGACGGTGTCCCCGACCTCGATCGTGACGTCCGCCGGCGCGAAAGCGTTGACGACGGTCTGCCCCGTGCCCCAGCCGGCGTCCACGAGCCACGTCTTGTTCGCGTGCGCGGCGCTCGGGGGGAGCAGGCCGGTGTCCGTGCCGTTGACGACGCGGATGAGGCCTTGCATGCCCTCCTCGGAGTGCAGCAGGCAGAAGTATGGAAACACGCCGACCTGGCTGAACGTGCGGTTGAAGGTCTGTGTCGGGAGCACGAACCCGCCGGGGCCGAACCACTTGCGGAACAGGGGCGAGGTGTGGTCCAGCGCGGGGCTGGAGTCGAAGGTCCCCTGGCCGACCGGGAACTCCGTCGCGCTGTGCGGTTCGGGGTTCCCCGCCTTCCAGACGACGGTGTCGCCGGCGGTGACGACGACGTTCGATGGGAAGAAGACGTTCATGTGCACGTTGGGCGCGATCTGGCGCCCCACTTGGACCTCGGCGTCCGTGGCCGCGGCGAGGCCACTGAGGGTGAGCAGGCCGAGGAGCGCGAGGCAACACGCCTTCGTGACCATGAGGGCGGCCACCGCGGCGCAAGGATTGGAAGCTTTCGCCCCGCCGCGCACGCGACCTGCACAGGTCAACGCCCGCGTCCTGCGAGCCACCGAGGCGGGTCGGTGGGAGGACGGGTTCGCGCCTCAGGGTGCCTCCTCGACGTCGAGAACGGCGGCTTCCTTGCCCATCTCGGCCGGTGCGCGCGCCGGCCGCGCGATCAGCCAGAAGCCCGCCGCGATGAGCGCGTAGGCCAAGCCCGCGCGCGCCTCGAAGGGCTGGCCCAGCACCACGAACGCCGCGACGGTCGCGCTCACGGGCGCGAGGTAGCTGACCACGTTGCTGCGGATCGGCCCGATGCGCTCGAGCAGCGTGAAGTAGACGATGAAGCCGAGGCCGCTGCTGACCACCGCGAGGTAGAACAGGCTCGTGAGGCCCGGCAGGTCCCACGTCGCCCGCCCGCCACCCTCGAGGCCGAGCGCCGCGACGTGCAGCACCGCCGCGCCGGCGAAGCTGTGCCACGCGATGAACGCGAACACGTCCATGCCATGCTTCTGGCGCTTGACCAGCACGCTGCCCATGGCCCACGCTGCGATCGCCGCGACGACCGCCAGCTCGCCGAGGCCACGCGCGTCGAGCAGCGAGCCGGGTTTGAGGGACGCGAGCAGCACGATGCCCCCGAAACCCAAGCCCAGGCCAGCCAGCCCCGCGGCGCCGACGCGCTCGTCCTCGAGCAGCGCGCGGCTGAACGCGGTGGTGAGCACGGGGTTGAGGCCCACGATGACGGCCGCGATGCTGGCGGTGGTGAACTGCTGCCCCCAGAACAGGAACCCATGGTAGGCCGCGACGTTGCACAGCCCCGCGATGCCGACCGCCGCCCACTGCCGCCGCCCGCGCGGCACGAGCTGGCCGCGGCGCAGCGCGAGCGCCACGGCGAGCAGCGTGAGGCCCGAGATGTCGAAGCGCAGCGCGGCAAGCAAGACCGGGCTGAAGCTCTCCAGCCCGAGGGAGATGAACATGAACGCCGTGCCCCACACGGCCCCGAGCGCGAGCAACAAGCCCAGATCGGCCGGCCGGAGCGGGCGCGCCACGCACGGCACAATGCGCCCGTTGGCTTGGCCCTTGCCCCGTCGAATGCCGCCTGCGCCCGCTCCGCCCAGACCCGGCGGCTCGGGCCCCGCGCCCGGCCGGCGACTACCATCCCTTCGGATAGGTGCCGGGATCCATCAGCACGCGCATCGTGTCCAAGGCCACGCCCTGCTCCTGCTCGAGCATCGCGCGGCTGCCCACGAGGGCCTTGCCCAGCGCGACGCCCTCGCCCTTGAGGCTGAGCAGCACCACCACCTGGCCGGGCTCGATGCCCTCGTCGAGCTGCGCGATGCCCGGCACGGCCAGGTCCGCGCCGTGGCAGATCGCGTCGACCGCGGAGTCGCGCAGCACCACCTTGGGCAAGTGGTCGAGCAACCGCTCCATGGGCCAGACGACGCGGCGCAGCTCGGCCTCGTCGCCATCCGCCTTGTACCACTCCCACGCGTCGCGGAGGTCGTGGAGCGTGACCAGGTGCTCTTCGCCGATGCGGGCGGTGCGCGTGCGGCGCAGCGCGGCCATGTTGGCGCCCACGCCCAAGGCGGTGCCCATGTCGGTGCAGAGCGTGCGGATGTAGGTGCCGGCCTCGCAGCGGACGCGCAGCAGCGCCTCGCGGCCCTCCAGCTCCAGCAGCTCGTGGGCGTAGATGGTGCGGACGCGGAGCTCCTTCTTGACCGCGCTCTTGAGCGGCGGCGTCTGGTAGATGGGGCCCGTGAACTCCTGCACCACCTTCTCCAGCCGGGGGCGCGGCACGTCGGCGTGCAGCCGCATGACGGCGACGTACTCCTTCGGCGCGAGGAGCAGGGCCTTGACACAGCGCGTCGCGTCGGCCAGCGCGACGGGCAGCACGCCGGTCACGTTGGGGTCGAGGGTCCCGCCATGCCCGGCGCGCGGCAGGTCGAGGGCGCTCTTGATCCACGCCACGACCTGGTGGGACGTGGGGCCCGCGGGCTTGTCCAGCGGCACGGCGCCCAGCCGGAGATGCTCGCGGATCGGCCGCGCGTCGGGGGCACAGCCATGGGACGCGTCGGTGCTCGCCTGGTCGCGCACGAGACGCCTCCGCTCCTGCGCCACGCTAGCGGCCATGCCGGCGCGCCCCCTCCGCGATGGCGCCCGCGACCTCCGCGGCGCCGAGCTGGGTCGTGTCGACGACGTGGTCGTACAGCGTGGGATCCGACATGTCGACGCCGTAGTAGCGCTGGTAGCGCGCGCGCTCACTGGCCTCGCGGCGGCGGTTGTCCTCCAGCGCGCGCTCGAGGGTGATGGCCTCGCGCTTCGCGATGCGCTCCGCGCGCACGCGCTCGGGCGCGTCGAGGCGTACCTTGAAGGCCGGGAGATGGAACTCGCGGCACACCCAGGCGGTCAGCCGGCCCTCGAGCACCACGTCACGCTCCGCCGCGTCGCGGGCCATGCGGGCGTCGAGGTCGCGGTCGATGCTGCCGTCGCGCTCCGCCAGGGCCGAGAACTGCTCCAGGCTCATGCCGCGCTCCTCGGCGAGGGCGCGGAAGATGTGGCCCGCGCTCAGCAGCGGCAAGCCGAGCTGGCGCGCGACGAGCTGCGCCGCGGTGGTCTTGCCCGTCCCCGGCAGGCCGGCGATGGCCACGCGCATGCTAACTCCCGGGTTGTGCGGCGGCGTGGTTCTTGGCCAGCTCGGCGCGGAGGTCGCGGGCCTTCAAGGCGCGGCCGACCACTTGGCCGAGGGGGATGCTGAACAGCGAGTACAGCGCCACCCAGCGGGGAACGAAGCCGAGCGGAGGCCACTGGATGTTGACGTCCATGCACCAGTGGCCCTCCCAGGGGACCCTGGCCACGGTCTCGCAGGCGAGGTTCGCCGCCCCCG